>JAZDPM010000042.1:0-3297 GCA_043797725.1 Chloroflexota bacterium | reverse complement strand
TCGATGAACAGCGAGCCCAGGACGAGCTCGGGCAGCCAGTCGACCGATTTCCCCCCGGGCGTCCTCAGGACGAGAAGCGCGCAGCCGGCCCACACGAACGACATCGCGAGCGTGACGACGATGTCCGGGACCCGGGTGGCGACGACGACGCCGCCGTTGATCGCGCCAAGGACGAGGCCCAGCAGCAGGACGCCGAGGACGACCACGATGCCGAGCTCCCCGCTCTGGCCCATCATGAGGGAGGCCGAGACCACGCTCGTGAGGGCCATCATCGAGCCGATCGAGAGATCGATCCCGCCCGAGATCACGACGATCGCCTGCGCGACGGCCGCCAGCGCGAGGGGCAGCACGGAGATCGCGAGCCACTGGATGCCGGGCACCCCGTAGCTCGGCTGGATGATCTTCGTGAAGACGAGGAGGAGGGCGAGGAACCCGAGGAGGCCCAGCGTCCACGTGTTGCGCCGCGCCCAGGACACCACGAGGTCGGCGGGACGGGAGCGGACGGCATCGACGGTGCCGGTCGTGCCGCTCATCTACCGTTCACGGGTTGGGGAGACTCGGCACCCGGATCGGCCGGGCCCGCGGGCTCCTGGGCGCTGACGGCCGCGACGGACGTCGCCGCCAAGTCCTCGGGCATCGGCGCGTCGGGCTGGAGGTTGTACGCGGCGCGCAGGAGCGTCGGCTCGTCCGCGTCGGCCGCGTCTATCTCGGCCACCACCCGGCCGCCGAAGATGACGATCGCCCGGTCGCAGGCGAGCTGGACCTCCTTCAGCTCGGAGGTGTAGAGGAGGACGGCAGCGCCGGCCTCCGCCAGGTCGCGCAGCAGCACGTAGACCTGGTGCTTGGTGCGGATGTCGATCCCGCGGGTCGGGTCGAAGCACAGCATCGTCTTCACGCCGCCGGCCACCCAGCGCGCGATCGTCACCTTCTGCTGGTTGCCGCCGGAGAGGCGTCGCACCTCGCCCCCGGCCCGGGCGTCGATATGCAGCCTTGCGACGGCCGCATCGACCGTACGTCCCTCCCCGGTCAGGTCGATCAGGCCCCAGCGGCGCATGCGGGTCGTGAACGGGAGGGCGATGTTCTCGCGGACGGAGCGCTGCATCAGGAGGGCTTCGGCGCGGTCGGCCGCGACGTACACGAGACCCGCCCGGATGGCGTCCGCGGGGTGGTGGAAGGAGACGGGCGAGCCGTCCACGAGCAGCTCGCCGCTGCTCGGGCGCTCCGAACCCGCCAGGATGTTGAACAGTTCGTCCTGGCCCTGGCCGTCGAGGGCCACGACCCCGAGCACCTCGCCCGGGTACAGGTCGAACGAGGCGTCGTGCAGTTTGGTGCCGTGGGCGAGCGCGCGGGCCGTCAGGCGCGGCTTCCCGCCGGTCGTCGGCGCCCCGGCCGCAGCCAGGGTGGCCATTCGCGCCGGGAGGTCGTCGACGATCTCGCCGAGCATGAGCTCGACGATCCGCTCCTCCGAGCCCTCGGTCACGTCGACGACGCCGACCGTCTCGCCCTCGCGCAGCACGGTCGCCCGGTCGCAGACCGCGGCGATCTCGATCATCCGGTGGGAGATGAAGATGACGCAGCGGTCTCCGCCCCGCTGGCGGCCGACCACCTCGAGGACCCGCTCCGTGAGGTTCGCGGGGAGGGCCGCGGTCATCTCGTCGAGCATGAGCACGTCGGGCTCGATCGCGAGGGCGCGGGCGAGGTCGATGATCCGGAGCATGGCCAGCGGCACCCGCCGCGCCATGCTCGAGAGGTCGAGGTCCCCGAGGCCGAGCTGACCGAGCCAGTGACGGAAGGGCTCGAGCGGCGTCTCGGTCAGGCGCAGGTTGGACCGGATGTCGAGGTCCGGGATGAGGGAGGGCTCCTGGTAGACGGAGACGACCCCTCCGCGGCGCGCCTCGGCCGGCGAGTGGGCGACGCGCACCTTGCCGCGGACGGTGATCGTGCCCGCGTCCGGCCGGACGGCGCCGGTCAGGATCTTCACGAGGGTGCTCTTGCCCGCGCCGTTGGCGCCCATGAGCGCGTGAACCTCGCCCGGGCGAACGGCCAGGGACGCGGACTTCAGCGCCACGACGGCGCCGTAGGTCTTCGAAACGCCCGTTGCCTCGAGCAGGAGGTCGGTCGTGGTGCCGGTCATGGCTCCCGTGGGACGGAGGGGGTGAGGAGCGGGGGATGCCGGCGGACCGGCATCCCCCGCGTGGTTCGCGCAGGGAGTGGCGACTACTTCTCGCCCGGGCCCTTGCAGGCGATGGCCTGCTCAGGGGTGTACGTGGTCCAGCCCTCGATCTGGAGGCCGAGCGGCCAGTTCGGGTCGAGCCCGGGGACCGACTGCCACGACTTCAGCAGGGCCTTGCCCGCGTCGGTCGTGTTCTCGGCCACGACGGGCACCAGCAGGACGGTGTTCGGCTGGCTGGCCGACGGATCGGTCGCGACCGTCGCCTTGTCGAGGAGCTTGATCGCCAGGTTGACGCCCGCGCCGCCGACGGCGGCCGTGTTGGTGACGGCCGCGCCCTCGAGGCCCGGGTAGCCCGCGGGGTCGAGGAGCTGGGTGACGAACGCCCCGAGGTCGGCGCCGACGATCGGCACGAACGTCTTGCCCGCGGCCTTGATCGCGTCAACGACCTGCGAGTCCATGCCCGACGTCCAGATGCCGGCGATGCCGTCGTACTGGCCGCTGGCGAGGAAGTCGTTGATGAGCTGGGTGGTGGTCGCCGGGTCCCAGCCGGTGTGGACGCCGTCGGTGGTCGGAAGGACCTCGATGTCCGGGTTCTCGGCGAGGGCCTTCTGGAAGCCCGCGTGGCGGTCGGTGTCGGCCGGGTGTCCGGCGAAGCCGCGCATGTAGTAGACCTTGCCCTTGCCGCCCATCTTGTCGAACAGCCACTTGGCGCCAAGGTAGGCGTAGTTGACCTGGTTGTTGTACAGGTTGTAGGCGTCCTTGTCGGTCACGTAGGCGTCGACCGAGACGGTCACGATGCCGGCGGCCTTCGCCTCCGCGAGGGCCGGGTTGAGGGCGTCGGGGTCGTTCGGGTTGAAGACGATCGCGTCGACGCCCTTCGCGATCAGGCTGCGGATGTCGGCGAGCTGGCCCGCGGCGTCCGTGTTCTGGTGGATCACGGTGAGGCCGCCGTCGGCGACCTTGCCCGACGCGAGAGCCTCCGCCTTGGCGGTGCAGACCTGCTCCTCGCGGAAGCCGTTGCCGACGCCGCCGGCGTTCGAGTACCCGATGGTGTATTTGTCGCTGTCGCCGCCGCCACAGGCGCCGACGACGATGGCGAGTCCCGCGAGGCCGACGACGAGCCG
>JAZDPM010000033.1:0-5459 GCA_043797725.1 Chloroflexota bacterium | reverse complement strand
GCGCCCCCTTCCCGGCGAGGCGCTGCTTTCAGCTTCGCAACGTGCGCAGACGGCGCCGGTGATCACATCAGTGCGGACCTGCCCGATGAGTGGGGCATGGACTGATGAGCAATTGTTCACCGATGGGTGTCTGCTCACCGGGATTGTACTGGGTTCAGAACGTCGTGGCAAGCCGAAAGCAAGACGCGATACCGGCTGGTGACTCCGTGACCTTGGGAGGTGAGCGACGGCGGCTGCCCGGTCCCCTGGGCCAAGTGGGAGATCCCTCACCGCGCCCGAGAGGCGCCGGCTGATCGACACGCGGCGTCCCGATCGCGTCGACGAGCCGGAACTCCCATCGGATCTCGTCCGTTCCGGGTGCGGCATCCCTTGCGGCATTACTCAAGCACACCTGATATCGATAGACAAGGTGACCTTCGTCACATCGGCATGGGCCAGTGCGCACTCGCGCATGCCTCGCGTCCCGGCTGGAATCGTCATGATGAACGCGTCCCCGCCGATCCCCCTTTCGCGCCTTCCCGTTGGCGCG
The DNA here is from genome assembly GCA_043797725.1 of Chloroflexota bacterium. Lineage (GTDB taxonomy): Bacteria > Chloroflexota > Limnocylindria > Limnocylindrales > CSP1-4 > CTSoil-043. Next base: position 4,930 of record JAZDPM010000033.1, on the reverse strand, counting down.
CGCAGCCGCGTGGTCGCGGTCCCGCCCGATGACGCGGACCGGCTTGCCGCCGAGGGGCTCCACCGCGGCGACGTCCTCGAGGTCGAGGCGATGCTTCCCCTCGGCGGCCCCGTCGTCGTGCGCCTCGGCCGCGCCCGCGTCGCGATCGCCCGCAAGGTGGCCGCGGGGATCCTCGTCGACCCGGGCCGGTCCGCGTGACGGGCTGCCACGCCCCAGCCGGCCTCAGCGTGTCGGACACGGCCGTCGCTCCAGCCCCGGGGGCTGGCCGCCACGCCCCCGCCGGCCTCCCCGTCGTCGCCCTCGTCGGGCGGCCCAACGTCGGCAAGTCGACCTTCCTCGCCCGCGCCAGCGGCCGCTTCGCCGAAACGACGAACGCCCCGGGGACCACGGTGGGACGCGAGGACCGGGAGGTGCGGACGCGCACCGGTCGGGCGCTCCTGGTGGATCTGCCGGGAACGGGGTCGCTCACCGACCACCCGCTGGCCGGGCCGCCCTTCTGGGCGGCGCTCCTGGCGGCCAAGCCTGATGCGATCCTGGTCGTGGTCGATGCCGGCGACGTCGCCCGCCACCTGCCCCTCGTCGTCGCCTGCCGCGACCTGGGCCTCCCCGTGGTCGTCGCCCTCAACCTCGCCGATGAGGCGGCGGCCCATGGGATCGGGGTCGACGCCGGCCGGCTCGCGCAGCTCCTCGCGGTTCCCATCCGGCGCACGGTGGCGCAAACCGGCCACGGCGTCGTCGGCACCGTCGCGCTCGCCGTGGCCCGCGCCCGGCGGCGCCGGGGTGTCCACGCGGGGACGCATTCGCCCCGCGCGCTCGCACCGGCCGGCATCTACCCGCCCGCCGTCGAGCGGGCGCTTGCGGCCACCTCGGGCGAGCTTCCCACGAGCCACGCCCTGGGCGCTTCGGCCCTCGACCCGAGCGGCCTCGGTGCCCTCGTCGCGGCAGGCGCCGTCTCGCCGCGCGGGGCGGCCACCCTCCTGCTTCCGGACCTGGTCGACCCGGCCCGGCGCGCGTTCGCCGCCCGCTGGGCCGCCGAAGTCGAGGCCGTCCGTCCGGGCCGCCGTCCCTTCGCGGACCGCCTGGGGGCCTGGAGCATCCGGCCCTGGTCCGGCCTCCTGGTCCTCGCCCTGGTCCTCGCGACCACGTTCGCCCTCGTCAGCGTGGTTGGGGCCGCCGCAGCGGGTCTCCTCTCCGAGGCGTGGGCGACGTACGCGTCGCCCCTCATCGACGGCACGGTGCGGGCGCTCGTGCCGGTCCCCCAGCTCGCCGCGGCGCTCCTGTGGGGCCTGGACTCCGGCATCCTCGGTCTCCTGGCGATCGGGATCCCGTACGTCCTGCTCTTCTACCTCCTCGTCGCCTCGCTCGAGGACTCCGGCTACCTGACCAGCCTCGCCGTGCTGACCGACCGCCTGCTCGGTGGGCTCGGCCTTTCCGGCAGGACCGCGATCCCGCTCCTGGCAGCCACCGGCTGCAACGTGCCGGCCATCTACGGGACCCGGGTCCTCGCGACCAGGCGCGAGCGGGTCCTCGCCTCGTTCCTGGTCACGCTGGTGCCCTGCTCGGCCCGGTCGGCCGTGGTGGTGGCCGCGCTCATGCCCTTCGCGGGACCCGCGGTCACGGCAGCGGCGTTCGCCCTCATCGTCGGAGTGACCCTGGCGGCGGGGATCGCGGCGAACGCGATGCTGCCCGGCCGGCAGTCGCCGCTCGTCATGGAGCTGGCCCCCCTGCGGCGGCCCCTGGCCGGTCAGGTCTGGGCGAAGGCAACTGCCCGCTTCCGCGGCTTCATCCGGATGGCTGCCCCCGTGATGATCGCCGGTTCGATCGTCCTGGGGCTTGCCTACGAAACCGGCCTGGTCTGGCCGGCCACCGCGATCCTCGACCCGGTGGTCGTGGGGTGGCTGGGCCTGCCGTCGGTTGCCGGCCTCGCGCTCGCCTTCGCCTTCCTGCGCAAGGAGCTCGCCCTCCAGCTCCTCCTGGTCCTCGCGGCCGCCACGGCCGGGGCCGGCGTCGCGAGCCTGGGCAACCTGATGACGCCGGGCCAGCTCTTCGTCTACGCGATCGTGACGTCGGTCTCGGTTCCCTGCGTGGCAACCCTCGCCGCCCTCGCCGGGGAGCTGGGATGGCGGACCGCGATCGCGATGTCCGCGGCCACGCTTGGTCTCGCGATCGGGGTCGGGGGCGTCCTCGCCCGGCTCCTCGGGGTGGCGTAAGGCTACGCGGGGTCGCCCCCGCGATCGTCGGGGGGTCCCGGCGTTGCCGGCGGCTCCGGCACCGCCGGCGGGATCGGCGGTGCCGCCCGCCGCAGCTCCGCGACATCGAAGGCGGCAGTGGCGGTCGACCAGGTCGCCGAGACGCCGATGCGGGTCGCCAGGAACAGCCGGACCAGCCCGGAGCCCGTCATCAGGATGGCAAACGTGGGGAAGGCGACGGGCAGGATCGCGAGGATGCCCGCCGAGCTGAGCTGGCCCACCGTGAGCCCTGCCGCCGTTCCCGCGACGAAGCTGCTCTGGGCCCCGATCAGGTCGACGCCGCCGGTCAGGCGGAGCAGCCGCTCGTTCGCCGCGAGCAGGCCGGCCGCGGCGCCCCCCGAGACCAGGGCGGCGACGCCGAGGAGCACGAGCCAGGCCAGGGGATTTCCCGGGAACGCCAGGAGCCCCAGGAGGATCCCCCCGCCCCGCAGGAGCAACGACAGGCGGAGCGTTCGTGACGCAGAACCGCGATTGAGGAGGCCGCCGACGATGGTGGCGGCGACCAGCGCCGCCCCGGCCGAGACGGCCGAGAGGAGGATGGCGTACCCGGGCGACTCCCCGAGGATGCTGATCGCATAGATGGCGAGGTACGGCCCGAAGCCGGCCCCGGCCGCGGCCAGGGTCACGATCCGGATGAAGCTCCTCGTATCCGGCGACAACGGGGGCCGCTCTCCCCGCCGGGCGACCCGCACGCGTCCCGGCCGGCCGAGGCGGACGATCGCCGAGAGCTCGCCGATCCCGGCCAGCCCGGCGGCCAGGAAGACGGCGGCGTAGATCGCGAGCCCCACCGTCTGCAGGCCCGCCTGGACGCCGAGCGCCACCGGGAGGAGGAGAGCGGCGCCCAGCCCCTGGGTGATCCCCATCACGCGAGGGGCAATGAAGCGGCGCTCCGGCTCGGACAGGATGGCGCCGTACCAGGCGAGCAGATTCGCGCCCCCGATCGCGCTGGCCGCGCCGCCGAGGCACATGACGACGGCGATGGCGGCGATGGCGGCGGCCGCCGGGAGGACGCCGGCGACGTGGAGGAGGACGACTGCGGCCAGGACGAACCCGCGGCTTTCACCGACAGCCAGGATCGCCATCGTGACGCCGCGCAGGTTGCCGTCGGTGCGCCGGAGGAGCGAGGGGACCAGGAGCTGGGCGGCCGAGAAGGTGAACGGGAGGACCCCGATGACGGTCGCCACGGCGGCTGGTGCCCCCAGGCCCAGGAGGAGGGGGATGGTCAGGCCGTCGCCGGCCAGGGCGACGACAGCGGCGGACCCCACGCCGATCCCCTGGTAGGTGCGGAAGCGCCGGTCGCCGAAGGCGCGCCACTCGTCGACGGCGATTCGAGCGCCGGACGGGAGGCGCGGGCGGGAAGGGGAGGGGAACCGCGGCACGGGCTGATGGTACGCGGCCGCACGGCCACCGGGCCGCCGCGGGTCAGTCGATCGTGATCGTCACTCCTGATCCGTCCTCGTCGATGACGTTGACGATGGGACCGCGGAGGCCGGTGCGGAGCGCCTCGCGGACGCGGTCGGCGTAGGCCGCGGGGATGCCGGGCACGGCCCCGGCGAGCTCGGCGAGGACCCCGGGCAGCTGCAGGTCGACGACCGTGCGCCCGCCGTCGCGGACCTGGACGCGCAGCCGTCGCGGGGGACCGGGCGCGGCTGCCGGACGTGCGTCCCTGGCGCCCGGGGCGGTTTCGCGGGCCGCCTCGCCGGCGGGCCGTGCGCGATCGGCCGCTCCGCGGGCGGCGGCGAGCGCATCGATGTTGGGAGCCGCCTCCTCCGGGGAGAGGCGGCCCTCGGCCACCAGGCGCAGGACGTCGTCGAGCGGATCAGGCATCGGGCGTCGCCTCGGGGGCGCCCGGCGCGCCCGCCAGCCGTCGCTCCGCCTCGACCACGTCGATCTCGCCGCGGGCGAGGGCCTCCAGGACCGCGATCGTCGCCGCCTCTGGGGCGCCACCGACCGCGCTCGGCGCAGGCGGCGGCACGGCGGAAGCAGGTCGGCCGGGCAGGGGCGGCAGCGGAGAGAGAGGAGGCAGCGGCGGGGCCGGCGCGATCCCGGGCCTGGCGGCCGTCGCCTCGTCGCCGTGACCGTCGTCGGCGGGGGTTGGGGGCAGACCGGCCCGGACCTCCACGTCGCCCGACAGCGAGCGCACGGCAAGGCGAGCCGCGCCGTCGCCGATGACGAGGGGGCGCTTGCGACCGTCGCCCTCGCGCCGGTCGGGGTGCTCGCACGTCACGTCGCCGGACACGGTCTTCACCTCGACCGTCAGACCCCCACCGACGGCAAGCTCGACGTCGCCGGAGACGGTCGAGATCACGTGGGCGGCCTCAATCCCGAAAGACCCGGCAAGCTCGACATCGCCGCTGATCGTCTCGATGGCGGTCCGCTCGAAGCGTTGGCTCCGTGCCCGGACGTCACCGGAGACGGAGTGAACATCCAGGGAGACAGGCTCGCTCCCCGTCACGGTCACGTCGCCCGATGCCACGTCGATGGCGAGCCGACCGGCGGCCTGCTTGACGGAGACGTCGCCGCTGAAGGTGCGCACCTGCGCGCCCCCGCGAAGCTCGCGGATGGCCACGTCGCCGGCCGCCGAGCTGACCTCGACGCGGGCGTCGCGCGGCACCTCCAGCTCGACCGTGCCTGAGCTGCGGAAGCCGAGCGGGAATCCGAACCCGCGGCTGCCGATCTTT
>JAZDPM010000026.1:0-3090 GCA_043797725.1 Chloroflexota bacterium | reverse complement strand
GAAGCCCTCGGCGATGTAGTCCTCGACCGCCGTCTGGCTCTTGCGCTTGCTCATCTTCGTCCGGTCGGCGTTGAGGATGAGCGGCAGGTGGGCGAAGACGGGCTCGGGGTAGCCGAGGGCCCGGAAGAGGAGGATGTGCTTCGGCGTGTTGGAGAGGTGGTCCTCGCCGCGGATGACGTGGGTGATCCCCATCGCCGCGTCGTCCACCACGACGGTGAAGTGGTAGAGCGGCGTGCCGTCGCCGCGGAGGATCACGAGGTCGCCGCCCAGCGCGGCGGCGTCGAACTCCACGTGGCCGCGGACGAGGTCGTCGAAGGCGACGACACCGGGCTCGACCCGGAAACGGAGGGCGGGACGGCGGCCGGCCACCGCGCGCGCGGCGCGCTCATCCGGTGTCAGCCCGGCGCAGCGGCCGAGGTAGCGGAGTGGCAGCTTTGCCGCCTCCTGTCCCTTCCGGTCGGCCTCCAGCTCCTCGGGGGAGCAGTAGCAGGGGTAGGCCCGGTCCTGGGCCAGCAGCGTGGCGGCCGCCTCCGCGTAGAGCGGGAAGCGCGCCATCTGGCGATACGGCCCGAAGGCCCCCCGCTGCTCGCGCCCGCCGGCCGCAGGGCCCTCGTCCCACTCCAGGCCAAGCCAGTGGAGGTGCTCCAGGATGTCGCGCTCGAAGTCGACGGTGGAGCGGGCCTGGTCCGTGTCCTCCAGGCGCAGGATGAAGGTCCCGCCGACGTGGCGGGCGAAGAGGTAGTTGAAGAGGGCCGTGCGGGCCGTCCCGATGTGGAGCGGGCCGGTGGGGCTGGGAGCGATTCGGACGCGGGCGTCGGACACGGGCCGATTGTACGAGCCGCGCCGCGGCGGGCGCCGGGCACGGTCCGGCGGGGCCGGGAGGGGTCCGGCGGGCGCCGGGCCGGGGCGCGGTCCCGGGGGGCTGGCGCTCAGCCCCGGCGGACGCCCTCGGGAACGTGGTGGAAGAGCGCCGGGTCCGCCTCTCCGCGGAGAACATGGACGAGGCCGGCGGGCCGAAGGCCAAGCGTCGCCCTGCCGATGGGCCCCTCCAGGGTGATCGCGTCGAGCGACGCGGACCGGGCCAGGATCGTGATGTGGGCGCCGGGCGTCAGGGCCCGCGCCTCGAGGTACGAGAGGAGCGCCGGGTCCTCCTCGGCGGCTTCGGTGACCCGGTAGACGGTGGCCCGCTCTCCCGCCTCCAGGCTGGCGAGGGGGACGCCCGGGGGCCGCCGCTCGGCCGCCGCGACGTCGATCGGGTTACCGTGCGGACAGGTCTCCGGGTGGCCCAGGAGCTCGTCGAGGCGCGCCTCGACGCGGGGCGAGATCGCGCCCTGGAGACGCGCGGCCTCCACGTCGGATTCGGCCCAGCCGAGACCCACGACGGTGGTCAGCAGCCACTCCAGGAGTGCGTGGCGCCGAAAGATGGCGTCGGCGGCGGCGCGGCCGGGGGCGGTCAGGCTCAGCTCGCGCCCCTCGCCCTGGGCCACGAGCCCGTCGGAGGCCAGGCGGCGGACCATCTCGCTGGCCGCCTGGGTCGTCACCCCGACCTGGCGGGCGATGTGGGCGGTGGTCACGCGGCAGCCGTCGCCCTCGGCGACGCGGAGCGCGAGCAGGTACTCCTGGGCAGCGCTGGAGAGGTCCGACGAGGTGCGACGCGTCACCCGCGAATCCTACCGCGCCACTGGACGCGTCAGCCGACCAGCTCGCCCACCGGGGCGAGCTCGAAGCCCGGGATAGTCTCGGCCGCGATTCGGCCGTGCGGGTCCAGTTCGACGGGCCGGTGGTAACGGCCCACCACGCGGAGGGCCTGTCCCTCGAGGACGCCGGCCAGGCGCAGCGCCTCCACGGACGCCGCCCACGTCGCCCGCTCGAAGCCTCCACCGTCCTCCACCTTGACGGCCACCGCAGACGCGCCCGTGCGCCGGGCCGGATCCGGCAGGACGGCGATCCCGCGCAGGCCCTCCGCGCCGCCCTTGACGACGAGACGCCCGGGGAGCGCCTTCATGAGCGACGTGTCGATCCGTTCGCGCGTCCCGCCCACCATCTCCGGGTAGGCCACCATCGAGTCGCGGATCGTGCGCAGCGACGCCGCCAGGCCCTGCCGCGGGTCGCCGGCCGGCAAGGCCTCTGGGTCGGCGAGGAAGACATAGGCCCGGGCGACCATCGCCAGGGGGAAGGCGAAGGTCTCCACCCCACAACCGTCGATCGCCGTTCGGAGCCGCTCCGGGGTGGTCTCGAAGGCGCGGGCGACCGCCGCCCGGACGGCGACCTGGGCGGGATGGCCGACGTTCCAGTAGTCCTCCAGGCTCCAGTCGCCGAGACGGGCCAGGAGGAGCATGGCCGCGTGATGGCCGGAGCACATGTGGCGGATCGGGCCCGCCCGTTCGCCGTCGCGCGCGAGGCGGGTCGCGGTGAGGGCGTCGAGCGGGGCGTTCGCCGTCCCGCAGGCAAGCAGCGTCTGGGTGAGCCCGGACCGCCGGAAGACAGCCTGCAACGTCCGCACGTGAAGGTCCTCGCCCGAGTGCGAGCTCGCCATCAGGGCGATCTCGGCCCGGGTGAGGCCGTAGTCGCGGAACCCGCCGGCCTCGGCGAGGGCAACAAGGCCGAACGGCTTGACGCAGGAGCGCAGCGTCACCTCGGCCTCGGCGTCGCCGGCCACATGGGTCACCCGGCCGGCCCCGTCCACCCGCACGACGTGGCCGCGGTGGATGCTCTCCACGATGTCGCCGCGCACCTGGCGGGCGAGGACGGGCGCGGCCCTGCGCGAGCCGCGCGCGGGCGGTGCGGGCGGGCGGGGGGCCCGGGTGGGACGTGCTGGCGGCATGGTGGACCGAGGATAGCGCGACCGGGCGCGCCGGGACGCCCCGCCGCGCGGCCCGTCCGGACACCCCGCCGCCCGGCCCGCCGGGTGCTAGGATCGGTCCGGTCGGACGCCCCCGTCCCTGGGGTGCCGGCCGCGCCGACCGCCTGCCCCAAACGCCAGAGGTGCGCGTCCGTGTCCGACAGCAACCCCGCCCCGCCCAACCTCCATGTCTCGCGCCATCCGGCCGTCCTCCACAAGCTCGCGATCCTGCGCGACCAGACGACCGA
>JAZDPM010000018.1:0-5575 GCA_043797725.1 Chloroflexota bacterium | reverse complement strand
AGCGGGGCGCCCACGCCGAGAACCGGGTCCACGACGAGCCGGAGGTTCGGCTTCGCCGCCAGGACCTCGAGCGCGGCCGGCTCGAATGCGGGTGCCACGACGACCTCGAGGAAGATGCTCGCCAGCAGCTCGGCGACCGCGCGGTCAACGGGCCGGGTGAGCGCCACGACCCCGCCGAACGCCGAGACAGGGTCGGCAGCGAGGGCGTCGTCCCAGGCCGCGGCGAGCGTGGCGCGCTCCGCCGCGCCGCAGGGGTTCGTGTGCTTGACGATCACGCAGGCGGGGCCCCGCAGGAGGCGGGCGATCCCGGCCGCCGCCGACCCGTCGAGGACGTTGTTGTAGGAGAGCGCCCTGCCCTGGAGGGGCGGGGCGCCGGTCGCGAACGGGCCGTCGGCAGCCGTCGCGCCGGGACGCCGGTAGCGGGCCGCGGGCTGGTGCGGGTTCTCGCCGTAGCGCAGCGTCTCGACGCGCTCCAGCGTCACGGTCAGGCGAGCCGGGTACGGGTCGGCCGCCCCGGGCAGCCCCGCCACGTCGGGCAGCCCCGCGCCTTCGGGGAGCCCCGCGCCTTCGGGGAGCCCCGCGCCTTCGGGGAGCCCCGCGCCTTCGGCTGCCATCCGCTGCGGGAGCACCTCGGCGATCCGGGCGTCGTAGGCCGCGGTATGTCGGAAGGCCTCGACGGCGAGCGCCGCCCGCAGCCCGGCGGGCACGGCCCCGTCCGCGTCCAGGGCCGCCAGGACGGCGTCGTAGCGGCCCGGGTCGGTGACGATCGCGACGCTGGCGTGGTTCTTGGCCGCCGCCCGGACCATCGACGGCCCGCCGATGTCGATCTCCTCGACCAGGCCGTCCAGGTCGAGCTCACCGCGCAGGGCGCGCTCGGCGGCGGCCGCGAACGGGTAGAGGTTGACGACCACGATCTCGAACGGCTCGATCCCGGCGGCCGCAAGCTGCTCCCGGTGGGCCGCGAGGCGCCGGTCGGCCAGGATCCCGCCGTGGACCCGTGGGTGGAGCGTCTTCACCCGGCCGTCGAGCATCTCCGGGAAGCCCGTCACGGCGGCCACGTCGGTGACGGCGAGGCCGGCGTCGCGGAGGGCACGGGCGGTGCCGCCCGTGCTCACGAGCTCGAAGCCGCGGGTGACGAGGCCGGCGGCGAAGGGGACGAGGCCCGCCTTGTCGGAGACCGAGAGCAGGGCCCGGCGGGGCACGGGCGTCCCGGCCGCGGCCGTGGCCGCGTCGATCGTCACCCGCCGGCCCTCGACGCGCAGGGCGCCCGCCAGCAGCAGCCCGACCGCCCGCGGCAGCAACCGGTGCTCCACGGCGTGGAGGCGCTCCAGGAGCGACTCCTCGGTGTCGCCGCCGAGGACCGGGACGGCCTCGGCCAGCACCACCGCCCCTCCGTCAAGCGAGGCGTCGACGAGGTGAACGGTCACGCCGGTGACCGCCGCCCCGGCCGCGAGCGCGTCGCGGACCGCGTGCGCCCCCGGGAACGCGGGCAGCAGCGAGGGATGCACGTTGAGGACGAGGCCGGGAAACGCTCCGAGGAGCGCCGGTCCCACCAGCCGCATGAATCCGGCGAGGACGACCGCCTCGGCGCCGGCAGCCACGACCGTAGCGACGAGCACGGCGTCGGCGGCGGCTCGCATCTCCTGGTCCCGCGCGCCGAGGTCGGGGATCACGGCCGTCTCGAGGCCGGCCTCCTCCGCCCACGCGATGGCGGCACAGGGGCGGTCGGAGAAGACGAGCCTGATCCGGGCGTCCAACGCCCCGCGCTCCATCCGGGCCGCCAGCGCCCGCAGGTTGCTGCCGCTCCCCGAGACCCCGACCGCAATCCGTCTGCCCATCAGCCCACCTCCATGTACCGCTGCCCACCGGCCGCCGCGACCGGTACCACCTGGCCCACGACGGCGCCCGCCAGGCCCTGCCCGGCGGCCGTCGCCAGCGCCGCCTCCACCGCCGCGCCCGGCGGCAGGGCCAGGACCATCCCGAGCCCGCCGTTGAACGTCGCCCGCAGCTCGGGCCCATCGAGCCTGCCCAGTGCCCCGAGCAGGCGCATGACCGAGGGCATCGCCCACCGCCCCGGATCAAGGCGGACCGCCATCCCGTCCGGGACGATGCGGGGCACGTTGCCCGGCAGGCCGCCGCCGGTCACGTGGGCGATCCCGTGGACGTCGGCGCCGGCCATCCGCACCGCTGCCCGGATGACGAGGAGCATCTTCGCGTAGATCCGCGTGGGCGCCAGCAGCACGTCGGCGAGCGGGACGTCGGCCAGCTCGGGCTCGGCCGTCAGGCCCGGCGCGTGGCGGCGCAGCAGGGCCCCGTACGGCCCCTCCAGGTCGAGGCCCGCGTCCTCCACGAGCCGCCGGACGAGCGAGAAGCCGTTGCTGTGGAGGCCCGACGACGGGAGTCCCACGAGGACGTCGCCGGCCGCCACCGCCCGGCCGTCGAGAAGATCGTCGTGCTCCACGACGCCGACACACGTGGCGGCGAGGTCCAGATCGTCGGGACGCATGACCCCCGGGTGCTCGGCCGTCTCGCCGCCGAGGAGGGCGCAGCCGGCAAGCCGGCAGCCGGCCGCCACTCCGGCGACGACGGTCGCGACCTCGGCAGGCACCAGCCGCCCCACGGCGATGTAGTCGAGCAGGAAGAGCGGCTCGGCACCGGCGCAGGCGACGTCGTCCGCGCACATCGCGACGAGGTCGATGCCCAGCCCATCGAGGCGTCCCGCTCGCCGCGCCAGGGCGACCTTCGTCCCCACGCCATCCGTCGAGGCGACGAGAAGCGGCCGCCGATAGCCGCCGGGGATCTCGATGGCACCCGCGAAGCCGCCCAGGCCGCCCACGACCTCCGGCCGGCGCGTCGAGGCGACCGCGTCGCGCATGAGGGCGACGGCCCGCTCACCCGCCTCTACGTCGACCCCCGCGGCGCGATACGCGTCGCGGGGTCCGGCTGCCTTCGCTCCCGACCGCTCAGCCACGGCCGGCCGGTGCCTCCTCGAGGATGAACTTGCGGCTCGCCGCGTCGTACGGGACGGGCTCCGGGTAGCGGCCGTCGAAGCACGCGAAGCAGAAGCCGTCGTACGGGAGGTCCAGCGCCCGGAGCAGCCCCTCGATCGAGAGGTAGCCCAGGGAATCGGCGCCGACGAAGGCCCGGATCTCCTCCACGGAGTGGCTGCCCGCAATGAGCTCGGTCTCGACCTGGGTGTCGATCCCGTAGAAGCAGGGGTGGTAGATGGGCGGAGCGCTGATCCGGACGTGGACCTCCGCCGCCCCGGCCTTGCGGAGAAGCCCGACGATGGAGCGCGTCGTGGTGCCCCGCACGATCGAGTCGTCGACGACGACCAGGCGCCGGCCCCGGACGACGTCGCGCAGCGGGTTCAGCTTCACGGTGACGCCCCGGTGGCGCAGCGCCTCGGAAGGCTGGATGAAGGTGCGACCCGCGTACCGATTGCGGTACATCCCCTCGCGAAAGGGGATTCCGGATGCTTCCGCGTAGCCGGCGGCGGCGGGGTCGCCCGTGTCCGGCACGGGCATCACGAGGTCGGCCGCCACCGCGTGCTCGGCCGCCAGCTCCATCCCCATGCGTCGGCGGACCTCGTAGAGGTTCCGCCCCTCCATCACCGAGTCGGGCCGGGCGAAGTAGATGAGCTCGAAGACGCACAGGGCCGGCCGGGCCTCGGCGAAGCGGACGGAGCGGGGGGCGATCCCGGGCTCCAGGATCACCAGCTCGCCCGGCTCCACGTCACGCACGAAGTCGGCGCCGACCACGTCGAGGCCGGCCGTCTCGGACGACAGGACCCAGCCGCCCCCCGCGTCGGGATCGTCCCGGAGGCCGGGTGTCTCGGGCGTCACGGGCAGACGACCGAGCACCAGGGGCCGGAAGCCGTGCGGGTCGCGGACCCCGATGAGGCGACGCTCGTCGAGGACCACCAGGCTGTACGCCCCGCGCACGTGGGGGAGGACGCGGGTCAGGGCCTCGACCGTGTCGCTCGCGGGCTCGTCAGCGAGGAGGGCGGTCAGGAGCTCCGTGTCGGTGCTCGCCGGGAGCCGGCCCCGGCCGCCCGGAAGGCGCCCGAGGAGCTCCCGCGTGTTGACGAGGTTGCCGTTATGCCCGATCGCAAGGGCCCGGCGGGGCCCCAGGCGGAGCGTCGGCTGGGCGTTTTCCCAGACCGTCGACCCCGTCGTCGAGTACCGGCAATGCGAGATCGCGAGCTGGCCGGACAGGCTCGGGAGGCGCCGCTCGTCGAGGACCTGGGCGATGAGGCCGAGGTCCTTGTAGAGCATGAGCTGGTGGCCGTCCGAGGCGGCAATGCCCGCCGACTCCTGGCCCCGGTGCTGGAGCGCGAAGAGCCCCAGGGCGGCCAGCCGGGCCGCTTCGCCGCCCGGCGCGACGACCCCGAACACGCCGCACACGGTCAGGCCTCCACGCCGAGGGCGCGCGGGAGTCCGTGCTCCCAGGCATGGCGCAGGTCGGCCAGGGCGACGTCGAGCTCGTCGGCCACGCGCGCGCCGCGCCCCTCGGCAGCACCGGTCGCTCCCTCCCCGGCGAGCTCGATCACGAGGCGCTCGCCGCCGGTGATGCCCAGCTCCACGAGCGGGACCCGGTGATCCGCGGCGAGCGCCACGAGGGCCGCCACCCGGTCCGCCTGGGTCGCGACGACCGCCCGGGACGGGCTCTCTCCGAAGAGCGTGACGGCCGGGGCCCCGGCGACGGCAACCCTGAAGCGGCCACCCCGACCGCCCCACGTTGCCATCTCGGCGAGCGCGACCGCGAGCCCGCCCCCGGAGACGTCCTGGGCAGCCGTCACGAGGCCCGCCCCGATGCCCGCCCGCAGGAATGCCTGGAGGGCGACCTCGCGGGGCAGGTCGAGCGCCGGCGGGTCGTCGTCCCCTCCCCCGGCCAGGGCCGCGTAGGCGGAGCCGCCGAGGCCCGGTCCGGCGGCCCCGGCCAGGAGGACCACCTCGTCGTCGGCGACGAAGGCCGGGCCCACGAGCGCATCCACGTCGTCGGCGAGGCCGACCACGCCGATCTCCGGCGTCGGGGCGATCGCGCTCCCCGGCGCCTCGTTGTAGAGCGAGACGTTCCCGCCCGTGACCGGGATCCCGAGGGCCCGGCAGGCGTCGCCGAGGCCCCGGACGGCTTCGCGCAGCTGCCAGAAGGCCTCCGGTCGGGTGGGGTCGCCGAAGTTGAGGCAGTTCGTGACGCCCAGCGGGCGGGCTCCGGTGACGCTGACGTTGCGGGTCGCCTCGGCCACCGACATGGCGGCGCCGAGGTACGGGTCCAGCGCGGCCACCGCCTGGTCGCAGTCGGTCGTCGCGACGAGGGCCCGCCGCGTCCCCTTGACCCGGAGGACGGCGGCGCCGCGCCCCGGGCCGGCGACCGTGTTCGTCCCGACGTGCTGGTCGTACTGCTGGTAGACCCAGCGACGGGACGAGAGGTTCGGGCTGCCGAACAGCCCCAGGAGGACGGCCCCGGGATCCATCCCCCGCTCGGGGAGCAGCTCCGCGGGTGACGTCGGGACCCCCGGCGCGAGGGCCGCCCGGCGGCGAGCCGGCGGCGCGGCGAGCCGGTCGAAGACGAT
>JAZDPM010000006.1:0-6324 GCA_043797725.1 Chloroflexota bacterium | reverse complement strand
GCGATGACAACCCAACGTTGCCACCGCGGAGGCCCTTCTTCATGACATTCACTTCACGTGCGATTCCGCGCGGACGGGGCGGTGGCGGCCGATCACGGGTCGCCTTCGTCCCTGGGTCACCGCGCGCCGGGGAGACCCGGCCCAGGGAACGGGGTGTGCGTCCCGCACCATCCGCACCCGCGGGCGGGACGCACCGTGGGCGGGCCGTCCCCCCGGCTCGCGCGCACCCGTGCCCTACAGGAGGCTCTCCGGGTCCACGTCGATCGACCAGGGCGGCCCGGGATCGCCTTCGAGCACGGCGAGCGGCGCGATTCCCCGGAGGATCACGTTGAACCGCCAGCGCCCGCCGCGGCGCGGCACGTAGGCCGGGGCAGGGCCGGCCACGGCGACCGCGAGACCGCGCGCCGCGGCCCGGGCGCGCAGGCGATCGGCCATCTCCCGGCCGACAACGCGCGCCGTGTCGCGGTCCTCGTCCCCGACCGTCAGCTTGATCGTGGCCCCGAACGGCGGCGCTCCGAACTGCTCGCGCGTCGCGAGCTCGGCATCGTAGAAGGCCCCCGCGTCGCCCCCGGCGGCCGCCCGGATCGCCGGGTGCTCGGCCTGGTAGGTCTGGATGATCGCCCGGCCGGCGCGCTCGCCGCGGCCGGCGCGCCCGATCGCCTGGACCAGGAGCTGGAAGGTCCGCTCCGCGGCGCGCTCGTCGGGGAGGGTCAAACCGACGTCGGCCGAGACGACGCCCACGAGGGTGACCTCGGGGATGTCGAAGCCCTTCGTGACCAGGCTGGTCCCGACGAGGACGTCGATGCGGCCCTCGGTGAAGGCATCCACGACCCGGGCTGCCGCGCCGCGCCGCTCCACCACGTCCCGGTCGAGCCGGCCGACACGCAGCTCCGGGAAGCGCGCCCGGACCTCGACCTCCAGCCGCTCCGTGCCCCCGCCGAGGTAGCGGATCCGCGGCGACGCGCAAGCCGGGCAGCGCGAGGCCATGGGGGCGGCGGCGCCGCAGTGGTGGCAGCGGAGGGTCATCCCGGCCTGGTGGAAGACGAGCGGCCGGGTGCACTCGGGGCACGCCTGCACGTGCCCGCAGTCGCGGCAGAGGACCGCCGAGGCCGCTCCACGCCGGTTGATGACGAGAATCGCCCGGTCGCCGGCAACGGGGTCCAGCGCCGCCAGGAGCCCCGCCAGCCTCCGGGAGATCAGGCCGCGGTTGCCCGCCGCGAGCTCCTCGCGCAGGTCGACGACCTCGACCTCGGGCGGTGCTCCGGCCACCCGCTCCGGCAGGGTCAGCCGCCGGTGGCGCCCCAGCCGCGCCAGCCCCACCGACTCGACCGACGGCGTGGCGCTGCCGAGGACCACTGCCGCCCCGGCGAGCGCCCCGAGGCGGATGGCGAGGTCGCGGGCCTGGAACCGCGGCGTCCGGTCGCTCTTGTAGGTCGCCTCGTGCTCCTCGTCGACCACGACGATCCCGACGTCCGCCATCGGCGCCAGGACGGCCGTCCGCGTCCCGACGACGACGTCGACGGCGCCGGCCCGGATCCGCCGCCAGGCGTCCGCCCGCTCGCCCTCGCCCAGTCCCGAATGGACGACGGCGACCTCTGCGCCCAGGTCGGCGCGCAGCCGGTCGACGAGCGGCAGGGCCAGGGCGACCTCGGGCACCAGCACGAGGGCGGGGCGCCCCGCGCCGAGCGAGGCGGCGATCGCCTCGGCGTAGACGGCGGTCTTCCCCGCCCCCGTCGGCCCATCGAGCAGGAGCGGCGTGGCGTCACGGGCAGCGATGGCGGCCAGGATTGCCGCCACCGCGTCCGCCTGTGCCGGCGACAGGACCGACTCCGGGGGCCGCGTCCCCCGGGCTCCGACCGCGCGCGTCGCGAGGAGGTCCCGGGTCCGCTCGCGTGTCACGAGCTCGACCAGACCGCGCCGGGCCAGGCCGGCAAGGCTTCCGGCGCCGTGGCGCGCCGCGAGGGGAGGCGCCGGCAGGTCCCCGTGGTCCAGAGCGGCCAGCTCGGCCAGCAGGGCCCGCTGGCGCGGGCCGAGCGGGCGGCCGTCCGCGGGCCGCGACCCGGCAGCCGCGGCTCGCCCCATCTCCGTCGGGCGCACCCGCCGCTCGTAGCGCGGGAGGGCGCCGGCCGCCCCGAGGGTCCACTCCAGGTGCACGCGCCCGGCGCGCTCGAGCGCCCGCAGGCGCCGCAGCACGGCCGGCCGGCTCTCGACCGCAGGGAGGGCCCGGACGGGGCGCGGACCCGTCGCCAGGGCATCGAGAAGCGCCGTCGTTGCGGCGTCGTCGCCGGCAGCGCTGCCGGCGTCGCCCCCCGGAGCGCCGCCGCCGGCAGCCGTCGCCACGAGGTCGAGGCGCTCCAGGAGCCCGGGCGGAAGCATCGCCCGGATCGCCAGCGCGGGTGGCGCGAGGTAGTGCTCGGCGAGCCAGCGGGCCAGGGCGAGGGAGAGGGGCGGGAGGAGCGGGCCGTCGGCCCGGACCAGCGCGGTCAGCGGCTTCGCCGCGACGCCGTCGGGCGGGAGGGCGTCGCCGAGCACGATCCCGATCGCCCTTCGGTGCCCCCACTCCACGATCACCGCCTCGCCGGGTGCGACGCCGGCGAGGGCGTCCGGCACGAGGTAGGTCCAGGTTCGATCGCCGGCGACGCCGGGCGCGTCGACCGCCACCTCGACGTGGCGCAGCTCGGCCGGGCCGACCGGGCCGAACTCCGGAGGCGCGTCCGGGGGCACGGCCGTCAGACGACGACCTGCCGGTCCGGGTGGCGCGCCCGCTCCTCCCGGATGATCGCGTCGATCCGCTCGGCCGTCCGCTCCACCTGGCCGTCCTCGTTGACGACCACGTGGTCGTAGTCTCCCGCCCGGGCCAGCTCGATCGCGGCGTTCCGCTGGCGCAGCTCCAGCTGCTCGGCGGTCTCGGTGGCGCGCGCCCGCAGCCGCCGGAAGAGCGCCTCCAGGGAGGGCGGGACGACGAAGACGAGAAGGGCATCGGGCACGAGGGACTTCACGGCCGCGGCTCCCTGGACGTCGATCTTCAGGATCACCTCGCGGCCGCCGGCGAGCGCCCGGCGCACCTCGGCCCGGGGGGTCGCATACCAGTTGCCGTGGACCTCGGCCCACTCGAGGAAGGCGCCGGCATCGCGGAGCGCGGCGAAGCGCTCGCGCGTCAGGAAGTGGTAGCTGATGCCCTGAACCTCGCCCGGCCGCGGCGAACGCGTCGTGCAGGTGACGACGTAGTGATAGGCGGGTTCGGCCGGGCGCGCCCGCAGGGCGTCGATGATCGTGTCCTTCCCCACCCCGGACGGGCCCGACACGACGACGAGCAACGCCCCGGGGGCCCCGGCGCTCGGAGCGCCGGAGAGCGGGTCATCCGGGGCGGGGGCGGCGCCCAGCGGCTGCTCGGTCACCGCTCATCCTCCCTCGCGACGGCGAAGGGCAGCCGCGGCGGCGCCCCTGGGGCGTCGGCGCGCAGACCTGCGAGGGGCGTCTCGAGGGCGGCCGGAAGGGGAGCCTCCAGCCGTACCAGGTCGCCGGTCGCCGGGGACGCGAAGACGAGCCGCCACGCGTGCAGGAAGAGGCGCTCCAGGCCGTCCGGCCCACGCCGTGCGGTCCCCGTCCCGTAGACGGTGTCGCCCGCGATGGGGTGGCCGAGGGCGGCCAGGTGGACGCGGATCTGGTGCGTCCGTCCCGTCACCAGGTCCACCTCGAGCAGCGTCCATCCGGCGAACCGCTCCCGGACTCGGTAGCCGGTGACGGACGGCCGCCCGTCGGGGGTCACCGCCATCCGCATCCGGTTCTTCGGGTCGCGTCCGATCGGCGCCTCGATCCGGCCGAGAGCCGCCTGCACGCTCCCCTGGACGAGGGCCAGGTAGGTCTTCTTGACCCGGCGCGCCTTGAGCTGGGCCATGAGGCTCGCCTGCGCCGCGTCGGTCTTGGCCACGATGAGCAGGCCGGACGTGTCCCGGTCGAGGCGGTGCACGATCCCGGGCCGCTCCACGCCGGCAATTCCCCCGTAGACCGTGTCGCGCGCGAGGAGGGCGTTGACGAGCGTCCCGGACCAGTGCCCGGGGCTTGGGTGGACCACGAGCCCGGCCGGCTTGTCCACCACGAGGAGGTCGCCGTCCTCGTAGACGACGTCGAGGGGGATCGCCTCCGGCTCGATTCCGGCCGGCTCGACGGGCGGCACGTCGACGACGATCACCGCGCCGGGCGGGACCGCCGTGTTCGCCTTCACGGGCTGCCCGTCGACGCTGACGCGCCCCTCCGTCATGAGGCGCTGGATGCGGCTGCGCGAGAGCCCGGAGAGGTCCGCGGCGAAGCGATCCGCCCGCCCGCCCCTGCCGGCCGGAACCACGAGGCGCAGCTCCGTCATCGGGCGCCGGCCTCGCGGCGCCCCGGCGGAAGGACCGCCATGAGGAGCAGCAGCACGAGTGAGGTCGAGATCGCCGCGTCGGCCAGGTTCCAGGTGTAGAAGCGCCAGCCGTCGGGGAATCCCATGTCCACGAAGTCGACCACGTGGCCCAGCCGGACCCGGTCGATGAAGTTGCCGACGGCGCCGCCCAGGAGGAGGCCGAGGGCGAGGGTCGCCAGCCACCCGCTCCCCGCGACGGCTCGGCCGTGGTACCAGACGATCAGCGCCATCACGGCGACGCTGAGGACGGCGAAGAGGACCGCCTGGTCGCGGAAGAGCCCGAAGAGGGCGCCGGTGTTCGCCACGGACCAGATTCGGACCCGGGCGCCGAGGACCTCGACGGGCTCGCCGGCGGGGAAGCCGGCGACGATCCAGGCCTTGCTCAGCTGGTCCGCGACGACGATCGCCGCCGCGAGGCCGAAGAAGGAGGCGCGATGGCGGCTCACCGGCGGATCCTCACGACGCGTCGCCGCCCCGGCGGCGGATGGCGATCGAGGCCTCCGCGCCGCCGAGGGCGACCGTCGCGCGCGGCCAGCCGTCGGGCGGCGGCCCCTCGGCGACCCCATCGGCGAGGGTCTCGGCGGCCACCGCCGCCAGGTGGGGCCGCACGCCCGCCGCCGCGTCGGGGAGCGCCACGACGAGGTCGATCCGGTCGTCGAGCTCCAGGCCGGCCTCGCGGCGGAGGCCCTGGATCGCCCGCTGCAGCTCCCGGGCGTCGCCCTCGGCCCGCAGCGCGTCCGTCAGCTCCGTGTCGATAACCACCACGAGCCCGTCGTCGTGGGCCACCGCCGTGCCGGGGCGCGGTGCCGCGAGAATCTCCACCTCGCCGGGGGCGAGCACCACGCCGCCGAGAGCGACCGACCCATCCGGGTGAATCTCGAACCGGCCCTCACGGGCCGCGGCCATGACCGCGGGGATCGCGGGGCCCAGCTTCTTGCCGATCTTCGGGAGGAGCGGCTTGACGCGCCGCTCCACGAGCGCGGACTCGTCGCCGATCCGGAGGACCTCGTGGACGTTCACTTCATCGGCTACCAGGTCCAGGAGCGCGTCCAGCTCGGCGTGGCCGCCGCCCGGGAGGGCGATCCAGAGACGCGCCAGCGGCTGCCTGGTGCGGATCCCCGCCTGCGCCCGGAGCGTGCGGGCAAGCTCCACGGCCCGCTGGGCCATCTCCATCGCGTCCTCGAGGTCCGCGTCGCGGAGGTCCGCCAGCTCCGCGGACGGCCAGCGGGTCAGGTGAACGCTGTCCGGCCCCGCCGGGCCGCCGCGCACGACGAGGTTCTGGTAGATCGCCTCGGACAGGAACGGCAGCAGGGGGGCCGTGACCCGGACCAGCCCGACGAGGACGGCGTGCATCGTCGCGAACGCAGCCGCCCGGTCGGCGCCGGCGCCGGCGCGCGAGAAGCGCCGCCGAGTCCGGCGCAGGTACCACGTCGAGAGCTCGTCGATGAAGCGGGAGACCGCCCCGGCGGCGGCGTCGGGGTCGAAGTCGCGGAGGCGGTCCTCGACGCGCGCGGCCAGGCCGGCCAGGCGCGAGAGGATCCAGCGGTCAAGCGTGGGGCGCTCGGCGACCGGGAGCCCCTGCTCGTCAGGACGCCATCCGGCGAGGCGCGCATACGTCGCGAAGAAGGCGTGGACGTTCCACAGGACGAGCAGCTCGCGGCGCGCTTCGTCCGCCGCGTGCCAGCCGAAGAGGATGTTGTCCTGCGGCCGGGCCTTGGCGTACATCCAGCGCATCACGTCGACGCCCATCCGCTCGGCGGCCTCGTCGAACTCGATCGCGTTGCCCCAGCTCTTGTGCATGGGGCGACCATCCTCGCCGAAGAGGGTCGCATACCCGAAGATCGCCCGGAAGGGCACCTCCCGGCGCAGGACGGTGCTCATGGCAAGCATCGAGTAGAACCAGTTGCGGAACTGGCCGGGGA
>JAZDPM010000305.1:0-4351 GCA_043797725.1 Chloroflexota bacterium | reverse complement strand
CGTGCCATCCGGGGCCACGAGGCTCGCCACGATCGTCCAGTACTCGCGGGCGACGAAGCCCCGGATCTCCCGCTCGCGCTCGACGACGAGGCGCACGGCGACCGACTGGACCCGCCCGGCCGAGAGGCCCGAGCGCACCTTGCGCGAGATGAGGGGGCTCAGCGTGTAGCCCACCAGGCGGTCGACGATCCGGCGCGCCTGCTGCGCGTCGACGAGGTCGCGATTGATCTGCCGAGGATGGGCGAACGCGTCGCGGATCGCCGACTCCGTGATCTCGCTGAAGGTGACCCGGGCCAGCTTGTCCACCGGGAGGGCCGCCGCCTCCGCGACGTGCCAGGCGATCGCCTCGCCCTCGCGATCGAGGTCCGTGGCGAGGAAGATCCGGTCCGCCGTTCGCGCGGCCCGCTCGATCGCGCCGACGTGCCGCCGCGACCGCTCGTCGGGGATCACGTACTCGGGCGCGAAGTCGTGATCCACGTCGACGCCGAACTTGCCCTTCCCGGGGTTCTCTGGAAGGTCCCGCACGTGGCCGTAGGAGGCGAGCACGGCGTAGTCCGGCCCGAGATAGCGTTCGATCGTCCTGGCCTTCGCGGGCGACTCGACGATGACGAGGTTTCGACTCATGGCGCCGGGAGTCTAGCACCGGGTCCCGGTGATCCTGCGCTTCGCGGCTTCGCCGCCGCGCGGGCGCAGGCACACGTGGCAACCCCGTGGGCCGCCCGTTCGCCGGCGCCGGGGCTCCCCGGGGCGCCGCCGGTCAGAGCTCGCGGACGCGCCGGAGCAGCTCCTCGTCGAGCGCGATCTCGTCCGGCTCGCCCGCCGCGATCGCGCGAGCGGGAGCCACGTCCGCTCCGCCGGCCGGCTCTTGCGGGATCTCGATGAAGCGGATGTGGGCATAGGGGAAGACGAACGTCGAGCCGAGGTGATCCACGAAGACCGGCCGCTTGCGGCTCATCGTGCGCAGGTTCGTGCAGATCAGCGCCACGTCGCCGGGCGACGGCATCGTCGGCAGGTCCGCCAGGAGCGGCTGCTCGCTGAGAAGGTGGACGACGGCATCGCGGATCACGGTAACGGACGGTAGCAGGGGGACGTGTCGGCGGACACCTGACGATGGTCACGGGAGTCCTCCGGTCGGTCGCCGGGCACGGGCGATCGCGCGCACGCCGTCGAGCGGGCCGGCGAGGCGATAGCGACCGAACGCTCCGGCCACCAGCCCCTCCTCCTCGAGGCGCGTCAGGACGGCGAGGACGGTGGCGCCGGCGAGGTCGGTGCCGGCGACGAGCCCGTCGGCCATCGCGGGGCCGCGGAGGAGATGGCGCACTACCGCCTCCTCCGCGGGACCGAGCCTTGCCACGATCGCCCCGGCGTCCGGCTGCGACGACTCGCTTCGCTCCCGTCGGAGGCGCCGCACCTCCAGCGGCGTCGCGTACCCCAGGTCCTCGACGAGCTCGTCGGTCCCGGCGACAAGTCTCGCCTCCCCGGCGTGCTCGCGCAGGAGGCGGTTGCACCCGACGGACTGGGCGCGATCGAGTGGGCCCGGAACCGCGAACACGGCGCGGCCCTGCTCCATCGCCCAGCTGGCCGTGATGAGGGCGCCGCTCCGCTCTCCCGCCTCGACGACCACCGTCGCGTCGGACAGGCCGGCGATGATCCGGTTGCGGCGCGGAAAGCCCGCCGGCCGGGGCTCTGCATCCGGCGGCAGCTCGGCGACCACCGACCCGCCCGCGCGGACGATCTCCCGGGCCAGGACCTCGTGCGCCGACGGGTAGAGGTGCGCGTGGCCGCCGCCGAGGACCGCCACCGTGATCCCCTGCGCCAGCAGCGCGCCGGCGTGCGCCGATCCGTCGATGCCCACGGCGAGACCCGACACAACCGTCGCCCCGACGGCGGCAAGGACGCCGCCGATCCGCGCCGCAGTCCGACGTCCGTCATCGGTCGGTCGTCGCGTCCCCACGACCGCGACGACGCGCGGCGACTCGAGCGTGGCGGCATCGCCGGTCACGAAGAGGACGGGGGGCGTCAGCTCGATCGCCCGGAGGCGACGGGGGTACCCCGCGTCCTCGGCGGTGACCGATTCGATTCCCAGCTCGGCGAGGCGGGCAAAGAGCGCCGCCGCCCCCGCGCGGGCCGGACCGATCCGGCCGGCGAGCCCGGGATCCATGGTGAGGCCCTCGCCGGCGACGGCGGCCGCCAGGCGGGCCGGTCCGCCCTGGCCCGCGGCCGCCTCCAGGGCCCGGCGCCCGCTGCCGAACGCCCGCAGGAGCGCGCCGAACGTCACCGGCCCGATCCCCTCGACGGCCGCGAGGACGATCCACGCCTCGCGCTCGGAGAGCCGGGCGGCAGGAGGGCGGACCGGGTCCCGACGACCCGCCTCCGGACCCGGGCGACCAGGGAGCGGACCGGGGACGCCGCCACCGCCCGCCCGCCCCATTTCGGCCGCCCCTAGCGGGCCGCCGCGTCCGATCCCGAGCATCGTCAGGCCGCCCCACGGGCCACGTGCATCCGCTTCTCCGTGGGCGGCCGGTAGCGGGCCGCCTCCTCGAGATGTTCGACGGCGACGCGGTCCGCCTCCGCGAGGTCCGCGATGGTGCGGGCAACCCGCACGAGGCGCTCAGTGGCACGGGCGGTCATCCCTGCCGCGTTGGCGAGCGCGATGGCCCGCCCCTCCGCGCGAGCGTCGAGCGTCGCCGCGGCCCGCAGCGCGCGGCCGCGGAGCCGGCCGTTCAGCACGCCCCGCGCCGCGAGCTGGCGCGCACGGCATGCTCCGACGCGGGCGCGGACGACCTCCGAGGATTCCGAGTCCACCCCGCGGAGCAGCTCGCGCGGGGCAATCCGCGGCACGCCGACCCACAGGTCGATCCGGTCCCGCAGCGGCCCCGACACCCGCCCCCGGTAGCGCTCCGGGACGCCGCTCGGGCAGATACAGCGGCCCGACGGGTCTCCATCCCAGCCGCAGGGGCACGGGTTCATGGCCGCCACGAGCTGGAAACGCGCCGGGAAGACGACTGCCCGCCCCACCCGGGCCACGCTCACCCGCCCCTCCTCCAGCGGCTGCCGAAGCGCCTCCAGCGACGAGTGGTCGAACTCGGGGAGCTCGTCGAGGAAGAGCGTGCCCAGGTGTGCCCTCGTCGCCTCGCCCGGCGTCATGTGCGGCCCGCCCCCCACCAGGGCGGCGTACGACGCGGTGTGATGCGGCGCCCGGAACGGCCGACGCCGCACGAGGCCGTGCACCGGGCCGGCCCCCACCACCGACGCGATGATCGTGGCCTCGCGCGCCTCCTCGTCGTCGAGCGGCGGGAGGACACCCGGGATCGTCGAGGCGAGCATCGTCTTCCCGGACCCGGGCGGACCGACGAGGACGAGCCCGTGGGCGCCGGCGAGGGCGATCTCGAGGGCCCGTCGCGCCTCGAAGAGGCCGCGCACGTCGGCGAGGTCCGCGAGGTCGACGGCATTGTCGTCCGTCGGCCGCGCCGGGACCTCCTCCGGGACGAGCTCCGCACGGAGCCCCGGCCGATGCCCGCCGACGCGGCGACCCCGCAGCATGTCGGCGGCCTCTGCCAGGGAGGCCACGCCGACGGCCTCGATGCCCGGGACGAGGCGCGCCTCGGCAAGAGAGCCGACCGGCACGACCACCCGGCCGGCTCCGCGGCGCGCGAGGGCCGCGACCATCGGCAGGACGCCCGGCACCGGGCGGACCTCCCCGCCCAGGCCCAGCTCGCCGAGGAGCGCCCACGACCCGCGCGGGATAACCTGCTCCGAGCCGACGAGGATGGCGATGGCGATCCCGAGGTCCAGGGCCGAGCCGGCCTTCGGGACGTCCGCGGGGGCGAGGTTGACGGTGATGCGGCGGGCGGGATGGACGAACCCGCTGTTGCGCAGGGCACCCCGCACCCGCTCCCGCGCCTCGCGCAGGGCAGCGTCGGCGAGACCGACGATCGTGAAGCCCGGGAGCCCCGGTGCGACGTCCGCCTCGATGCGGACGGGGCGGCCGTCGAGGCCGTGAAGCGTGGCGGCCAGGACGCTTGCGAGCATGGGCCGCACGGTAGCGACCGCCGCTCACCCGCCGATTATTCGCCCCTTATCCGCCCACCCCGGGGCCGCGTTCCCTCAGCGGGCCGGGACGGCGGCACTCGCCGTGCCGGGGGTTCCGCCCCGGTCGATCGCGAGCGCCAGGTCGTGGAAGGAGCGCCCCAGCGGCGAGTCCGACTTGGTGAACATGACGGGGGCGCCCGAGTTCAGGGCGCTGATCGCGCCGCGGTACTCGTTGAGCACCTGCAGGTCGATGGGGTGCCGCAGGGCGCCCTCGGCCGTCTTCGCGTTGATCCCCGTGAACGCGTTCGAGCGGTTCAGG
>JAZDPM010000292.1:0-8273 GCA_043797725.1 Chloroflexota bacterium | reverse complement strand
AACCCGGTCATGGCCCGGGAGCTCGCCCGGGCGAAGGAGCGCGACGTGCAGCGCGCCGCGTCCCGCGGCAACCTGATCAGCGAGGCCAAGCGGGCCATCCGCCGAAAGGACTGATCCGGGGCCTCACCGGGATCGAGCACGCGGGGAGCCGAGGGCGGGCCGGGGGTCCGCCCTCGGCTCGTTCTCGCTGCCGCCCCCATTGCGATGCCCGCCGCCGGCCCGTAGCATTCGGGCGTCGAGCCCCGGGTTCAGATGCGGGAGGGCCATGTGGCGGCGGATGAGCGGGCGAACGCCGCGGAGGCGCTGCGGCGCTGCATCCTCTTCTCACGGCTCGACGACGCGACGATGGCGCGCTGCACCGAGTCCCTGCGCAGCCGGCGCTACCGTCGGAACGAGACGATCTTCCACCAGGGGGACCACGGCGACTCCCTTTACGTGATCGAGAGCGGCGCCGTGAAGATCGTCCTCCCGGACCCCGAGGGCGAGGAGGGCGCCATCATCGCGACCCTCAACGCGGGCGACTTCTTCGGCGAGCTGGCCCTCCTCGACGGCGAGGAGCACTCTGCAACCGCGATCGCGCTCGAGGCGACCGAGGCGCTCGTGCTCCGCCGCGAGGCCTTCGACCGCCTCGTGGACGAGGACCCCAACCTGCGGCGCGCGCTGTTCGCCGGCCTCGTCGGCGAGCTCCGACGCCTCACCCACCACGTCGGCGAGCTGCACTTCCTCAACCTTCCCGGCCGCCTGGCACTCCGGATCGTGCGGATGGCCCGCGAGGCCGACGCGGAGGCCCACGGCGAGATCCACCTCTCCTGGCCGTTCTCGCAGTCCGAGCTGGCAGCGATGATCGGCGGGACGCGCCAGACCGTGAACCGACTCCTCTCCGAGTTCACCGCCGAGGGGCTGATCCGGATCGAGAAGGAGTGGCTCGTCGTCCCGGACCTCGAGCGCCTGGAACGGGCCGCGGACCGGTGATGGACGCGACGGGTGGCGAGGCACCGCAGGCGCCCGACCTCGCCGCGGCCCGCGAGGCGCTGGCGGCGATCGGCCGGCGCGCCGAGATCGCGCGGCGGCTGGAGCTGGGCGGCACGGAGGCGGTCCTCCGCTCGATCGTGGAGGCTGCCGTCCTCCTCTTCGAGGCCGAGGCCGCCTCGCTCGCCCTCTTCGACGCGGCCCGCAACCTGCTCGTCTTCCGCGTCGCGGCCGGCGCCCAGGGCCAGGGCGTGGTGGGCCTGGAGATCCCGCCCGACCGCGGCCTCGTCGGCTACGTCTTCTCCACCGGGCAGGCACTCGCGATCTCCGACGTCGCCCGCGATCCACGCTTCGGGCGCGCCTTCGCCGAGCAGACCCGGTACGTGCCGCGCTCGATCGTTGCCGTCCCGCTGGTCGACGAGCGGGGCACGATCGGCGTCCTCGAGGTGCTGGACAAGCGCACGGAGGCCACCTTCTCCATCCGCGACGTGGAGCTGGCCGGCGTCTTCGCTCGCCAGGCGTCAGTCGCGATCCGGGCCAGCCGCGTGGAGCGCGACGTCGCGGCGCTCGTCGCGGCCGTGCGGGGCGGGCTCGCCGGGGAAGGAGCCCCGGCCGCCGGCGTGGAGGCGCTGGTGGCCGGGGCCGTGTCGGACGTCGGCGGCCCGGACGACCCGCTCTGGCCGCTGGTGGAGCGGGTGGCCGCCCTGCGCCGCGCCGCCCCCGACCAGCTGGAGCTCGTGACCGCGCTCCTCGACGTGCTCGTGCGCCAGGCCGAACGGGACGCGGGCGGGCTGCGGGGCGCGGGTGCGCGAGGCGGCGCGGGTGCGCGAGGGCTCCGCCGCCGCGCGCCCGGGCGATGAGCGAGGAGGAGCTCCTCCCGGCGTGGAGCGAGCCGTTCGTCGGCGCCCGCCTCGCCGATCTCCGCCACGAGGCTCCGTTCGGGCGCCTGACCCGCGCCTGGGCGCTTGGCGAGACGGACGGATCGGGCGTCACCGTCGCCATCATCGACTCGGGTGTGGAGCGCGACCACCCGGCGGTGGGCGGGAAGCTGGTGCGCAGCGTCCGCGTGGAGCCCGGCCGGACCCGGGACGACGATCCTGTCGTGGTGGACGACCCCGACGCCCTCGATGTCGTCGGCCACGGAACCGCCTGTGCCGGGATCATCCACGCGATCGCCCCGGGCGCCGAACTCGTCTCGGTCCGCGTCCTCGGACCCGACAACCGGGGCAAGGGACTGGTGTTCGCGGCGGGCCTCGACTGGGCCATCGAGCAGGGCGCGACCGTCGTCAACCTGAGCCTCTCATCGAAGAGCGAAGCCCTCTTCGGGCTCTTCCACGACCTCGCCGACCAGGCCTACTTCGCCAACGTCCTGCTCGTCTGCGCGGCCAACAACGTGCCCGGCAACAGCTACCCGTCCCTTTTCGCCTCGGTCGTCTCGGTGGCCGCCCACGACCTCGCCGACGCCTCGGCCTGGTTCTACAATCCCGACCCGCCGGTCGAGTTCGGGGCCCACGGGGTGGACGTCGACGTCGCCTGGCGCGATGGGAGCCGCATCGTCGCGACCGGCAACTCGTTCGCCGCGCCCCACGTGGCAGGGTACGCGGCGCTCATCCGGGCCAGGCATCCGTCGGCCTCGCCGTTCGAGGTGAAGGCGATCCTCGCTGCGACCGCCTCGGAGCCGCCGGCCCGATAGGCGGCGCCGCCGCACTGGTCGGCGCCGCGCCCGCACGGCCTCCGGCTCGCGTCAGTAACCGGCGCCCGGCGCTCCCCGACGGAGGTCCATCAGCCGCGGCGCCAGGAGCGGACCGGCCTTCACGAGCTCGCGGAAGTCCACGGCATCGAGCGCGAGGAGCGCGCCGTCCGATGTGGCGGTCACGGTCGCCGTCCGGGGGACCCGGCGCAGGAGGCCGATCTCGCCGAAGACCTCGCCTGGGCCCATCATCCGGAGGTGCTCGACGGCCGGCGTGGCCTCCACCGCGGCGGGCCGCGGCACCACCGTGCCGGGGGTGGCCTCGACGACGAGCTCGCCGGGTGCGACGTTGGCGACGACGCGCCGCGTCACCTCGAAGGTTCCCTTCTCGATGAGGTAGAAGCGGTCGGCGACACTGCCCTCGCGGATCACGACCTCGCCGGCGCCGACCCGCACGGGCTCCATGCGCGTGGCCACCGCCTCCAGCGTCGCGACAGGGACCCCGGCGAAAAGCGGCAGGCCCGCGAGGCGGCTGACGCGGACGTCGGCTGTCGAGCCGGCCTTCCGGCGCGCCGCCGGCGCGGCCATCAGCGCGCCGAGAAGCCCGGCCGCAGCCACGGCGATGCCCGCGACGGCCAGCACCGGCCCCGTCTCGACGATCCCGCCAAGGACCGGGAGGAGGAACGAGCCGGCGGCGAACGCGATGGTGGAGATGGTGCCCAGGAGGCCGAGGACGCGGCCGCGGACGGCGTCCGGCACCACTCGCTGGAAGATCGTCGTGCTGGTCACCTCGACGAGCAGCCCACCCGCGGAGGCGACCGCGATCGCCGCGATCGCCATCCCGAGCGTCGGCGCGTAGCCGAGCACGGCCAGGCCGGCGGCCAGCAGGAGCGATCCGCCGGCCAGGACCGGCACGAGGCTGGGCCGCAGCACGAACGCGCCGGCGACGAGCGCCCCCACGAAGCCGCCGAGCCCGATGCCGGCGTTGAGGAAGCCAGTCGCCTCCTCGCCGCCGCCGAGGCCGGTCGTCGCGATCACGACCGTGAGCACTGAGAGCCCGCCGCCAGCGGCAGCCCCCACGATGTCGATCAGGGCCAGCCCCACGATCGGCACCACGACCCGCCGCTCCACGCGGGCGCGCCCGGCGGGCGTGGAGCCGAGTGCGGGCGTCGTGCCTGGCGCAGGCGTCGTGCCTGGCGCAGGCGTCGTGCCGGGCGCAGGCGTCGTGCCGGGCGCCTCCTCGATCGCGGCCTCGCCCACGCCCGGCGCGCCCGGCGGCAGCCCCCAGAGGACGATGGCGACGACGCCGAAGCTCGCCGCGTTGAGGAGGAAGGCGGCCAGGAGGCCCCCCGCGGCGATGAGGAGGCCGGCCACCGCGGGGCCGACGATGAAGGCCAGGTTGTCCATGGTCGACCAGGCGCTGTTGGCGGGGCCAAGCTGTTCCTCGTCCTCGACGAGGCTCGGGAGGTAGGCCCCGATCGCTGGCCCGAAGAACGTGGCGAAGCAGGTGCCACCGATCGCAAGGGCGATGATCAACCAGACGGGCCCGTCGAGGAAGACGATTCCGGCGATCACGAGCATGAGGAGCCCGCGGGCGACGTCGGTCGAGAGGAGGACGAGACGCCGGTCGAAGCGGTCGGCGACGATCCCGGCCGGGATCGAGAGAAAGACATAGGGGAGCACGCGCGCGGCGCCGACGATCCCGAGGATGAACGGATCCTCGGTGACCTGGTAGACGAGGATGAGGATCGCGACGAGGTAGAGCCAGTCGCCGATCGACGAGACGAACTCGCCGACGAGGAGTCGCGTCAGCGGCCCGTTGCGGAGGAGCTCGCGGTAGGCCCGCAGGACCGTCATCGCCGGGACCTCACCGGCGGGCCCCGGATCGCGGCGGCGGGACGACGCCCTCTAGGGCCAGGAGGCGCTCCTTGAGACCCAGAAGCTCGTCGCGGCTGCCGAACCAGCTGCCGCCGTAGCCCCCGAGGGTGCCGTCTCCGGCGATCACGCGGTGGCACGGGATCAGCAGCCCGATCGGGTTGCGGCCGACGGCGCCGCCGACCGCTCGCGCGGCCCCCGGCCTCCCGATTCGCCGGGCGACCTCCCCGTACGACGCGGTGGCACCGCGGGGGATCGTGCGCACGCCGTCGAGGACCCGGCGATCCCAGTCGCTCACGCCCTCCAGGACGACCGGCAGGTCGAAGGCGTGGCGGGTGCCCGCGAGATGCTCGTCGACCTCGCGCGCCAGGGAATCGAGGTGGGCCCGCGCGGCCGGCGACGCGGCGGGATCCGCGGCGGGCACGACAGGGCGCCGAGTCCGCGCGCCCACCGAGGCGGCGAACGCCTCGTCGGTGGTCCACAGCTCAAGGCCGACGATCCCGTCGCCGGTCGCCGCAGCGTGGAGCGGTCCGACCGGCGTCGCGAGGACGGCCGTGGCCGCGGGGGTGCGCTCGAGCGCGCCGGGGAATGTGACGGTCGGGCTTCCGGCGAGGCGCGCCATCGCCGGAGTGTAGACGGTGGCAATTCGGCCGGTCGGGCCAGATGTTGCGGGATGCCCCGAGGGCGCAGGGCGTGGACATCCCCGGCTGTCCCGAATGCCGTGGACCGCCAGGGAAGGACGTCCAGCGGCGAGGCGTTCGACGTGATGCACGCGTGCGTTTCCCGTCACCAGCAGGAAGGCTCGCCGGCGTCTTCTCGTGCGTTCCCGCTCCGTCCACGGTTGTGGTTCGGCGGCCGCCTCGCAACTCCTCGATCAAGGATCTGTCGATGCCGGGCCCCGGATCGCTCGGCGCCACCGCGCGGGAACCGGCAAGATGGACACCGTGACCGAAGCCGCCCTTCCGAACCCCACCCTCTTCCGCTACGCCGGCCGCACCCTGGCCGAATGGTTGCCGTCCATCGTTGCGCGCGTGGCCGAGCGCTTCGACCCGGAGCGCATCGTCCTGTTCGGCTCCCTCGCCCGGGGGAACGCCGGACCCGACAGCGACATCGACCTTCTCGTCGTCTTCCGCGACGCCGTCCAGCGACGTTCGACCGCCGTGGCCCTTCGCCTTGCGATCGCCGACATCCCCGCGCCGGTCGACTTCGTGGTCACGGACCTCGAGGAGATCGAGCGGCGCGGCCGGATCGCGGGACCGGCCCTGGGGACCGCCCTCCGGGAGGGGAAGGTGGTGTACCGCCGTGCAGCCTGACGGCCCGGTCCACGAGGCGCAGCTGGAGGCGCGCCGGTGGCTGGCGAGGGTGCCGACGAGCCGGTCGTCGAAGCTTCCGGCCCCCCCGTAGAGCCTCGCACCTGCCACGCGCCCGGTCACCTGCGCAAAGTGTCTGCCAGCGCGCGTCCGGCAGTCTCGAGCGCGGTCCCGCTGCTCAACGCCGCGCGCCAGGTGTCAGGCCGTGGCGGCGTCCGTGGCGGTTCGCCTTCGAGGGGTCGCGATCCCGGCGGCCCAGTCGGCGAGCTCGGTGAGGATGGAGCCCGCGACGATGACGTGCCGCTCTCCGGAGGCCAGCCTGCAGGCGAGCCGCAGTTCCCCTGGGTCGCGGCCCGCCCGGATCTCGGTGCGCGCTCGTGCCAGCGGCTCTCGGCTCGTGGGTGACTCCGGCCCGAGCCTCTCGTCCCGCGGTGTCTCCAGCCAGTAGGCGGAGGCTCCGACGATGGAGATCCCGACCGGGCCCCGGAGCGACGCGCGGAAGGCGTCGATTCGTGCGGCGTCAGGAAGAGCGTCGTTCGTAGGCATTTCGTTCGCGCTTCGTGGCGCGCCATGCGGAGATGATCCGGATCTTACCGGCGGCCGGCTCGGCCGTCACCACCGTGAGCAGGCGACCGTCCCTGCTGAACCCGACCGACACGAGGCGCTCCTCGCGGCCGTGCTCGCGATCCACCCGAACGATGAGATCCTCGTCCAGGAAGACCGTGGCTGCATCTCCGAACGCGATCCCGCGCCGGGCGTGGTTGGCCGCCTCCTTCTGGTCGTCCCACTCGATGTCGTCGGCAGCCACGTCGGGGACGCTAGCAACGGCCCCTTCACGGGGACTCACCCCAGGATCATCGGAGGTTCGACGGCTCGACGGCTCGACGGCGCCGGGGCTGGCCAGCAGCGCGTCCTCGGCTCGCGATGACATACTCGCGCGCGCGGAACCCGGTGATATACTCCGGGGGAGTATGAACGCCAGCGTCCCCGCCAGCCCTGCCGTCCCCGCCGGCGCCGACCAGGCCCCGGTCGAGGTCTCCTTCCCGGTCGTCGGGATGACCTGCGCCTCGTGCAGCAACCGGATCGAGCGCTTCCTGCGCAAGACCGACGGCGTCGTCGAGGCGAATGTCAACCTCGCGACCGAGGTCGCCACGATCCGCTACCTGCCCGAGGCCGTCGGGCGCTCAGAGCTCGTGGGGGCGATCGAGAAGGCCGGCTACGAGGTCCGACCGGGCGCCCTCGAGGCCGCCGAGGCGCGGGCGACGGGCCGCGCGGGCACGGCAGCGCCCGTCGCGATGGACAGCGAGCTCGACGAGACCGAGCGGATTCGCGCCGCCGAACAGCGCGTGCTGGGCATCCAGGTGGTCGTCAGCATCGCCGTCGCCGTCGGGATCATGCTCCTGATGTTCGGTCCGTTCCCGCTCGCGATGGCCGACGTCAACCGCCTGGTCCTGTGGCCGGCCACCTTCGTCCAGTTCTGGGCCGGGCGCCGCTACTACGAGGCGGCCTGGAAGAGCGCCCGCCACGGCGGCACGAACATGAGCACGCTGGTCGCCGTCGGCACGAGCGCCGCCTGGGGCTACTCCGTCTTCGTGACCATGTACCCCGAGGCGATCATGCGGGCCGGCCTGCCCGCCGAGACCTACTTCGACTCGTCCACGATCATCATCGGGCTCATCCTCCTCGGCAAGTGGCTGGAGGCGCGGGCGAAGGGGCGCACGACCGGGGCCATCCGGCGGTTGGTCGGCCTCCAGGCGAAGACGGCCCGGCTCGTCCGCCCGGACGGCGACGTTGACGTCCCGATCGAGGATGTCCAGCCCGGCGACCTCCTCCGCGTCCGCCCCGGCGAGAAGGTCCCGGTGGATGGCGTCCTGAGCGAGGGCTCGAGCGCCGTCGACGAGGCGATGCTGACCGGCGAGGCGATGCCCGTCACCAAGGCCCCCGGCGACGAAGTGATCGGGGCGACCCTCAACACCACCGGCAGCTTCGTGATGCGGGCCACCCGGGTCGGGCTCGACACGGCGCTGGCCCAGATCGTCGAGATGGTCCGCCGCGCCCAGGGCAGCAAGGCGCCGATCCAGCGGCTGGCCGACCAGATCAGCGGCGTCTTCGTCCCGGTCGTGCTTGCGGTGGCCGCCGCGACCTTCGCCCTCTGGTGGCTCCTGGGCCCCGAGCCGAAGGTGACCCTGGCCCTGGCCGCCTTCATCACGGTCGTGATCATCGCCTGCCCGTGCGCCATGGGCCTGGCCACGCCGACCGCGATCATGGTCGGGACGGGCCGCGGGGCCGAGGCCGGGATCCTGGTCCGGGGCGGGGAGGCCCTGGAGAACGCCCACCGCGTGACGGCAGTCATCCTGGACAAGACCGGCACGCTGACGCGGGGAAAGCCGGCCGTCGCCGAGATCATTCCCGCCGGCGACCTCGCCGAG
>JAZDPM010000280.1:0-4310 GCA_043797725.1 Chloroflexota bacterium | reverse complement strand
CCGGCCCGAGGCGGCGGGCGCGGTGGTCGCCCCGGCTCGCGCGCCGCGGGCCCGGCGACCCCGGCCCTCGAGGTCTCCGTGGTGACGGTGAGGCCCGCCGGCGAGGAGCCGGCGATCGTCGAGGGGACGGCCGCCGACTGGCTGCCCGGCCTCCGCGACGAGCACGAGGACGAGGACGCCGCTGGCTGGCAGGCCCGCTGGCTTGATCGGCCCACGTGGGACCGCACCGTCACCCCGAACGTGCGCCGCCGGACGGGACGCCGGTCGCCGCGCCGCTGACCCTGCCGATCCGGCGGCCTGCGACGGGATGCCGTCCGGAAGCGTGTGGCTCACCGGACGTTCACCATTCGAGCAGCCGGGACTCGTCCCGGCGTCACCGCTCACAGGCGTCACCGCTCGCGGTTGACGCCGCCGTGGCCGGGGCCGATGCTGGAAGCATGACGATCGATCGGGCGGCCGCCCGTCACGCCCTTATCTCCATTGCGGCCCGGCGCCAGAAGCCGGGCTCGGGCAGCCTTCTGAGCAAGCTGATGCGGTCGCGGAGGGAGCGGATGGACTGGTGGACCGAAGCGCTTGCGAGCCTGAGCGGCGTCCGGCATGCGGTCGCCGGGGCGGTGGCAGCCAACACCTACATGCCCCCTCGGCATACCGCCGACATCGACGCGGCCGTCTGCCTGCCCGACCTCCCCGGCGCCGAGGAGGCGCTCCGCAAGGCGGACTGGACGCGCCAGGGAACGCTGCGGCTCGGGGGCGGTCTGCGGGGGAGCGCGTGGGTCAGGGCCGGGCGAGAGCTCGACCTGCTTGGCCTGCCCGGTCGCTGGGGAGAGGAGGCCATCACGGCCGCGCAGGGCAACGTCGTGGACGGCCGGCCGACCCTCACCCTGGCCCACCTGGTGGTCGCCAAGCTCATCTCTGGCCGGGCGGTGGACGTCGCCGACCTGAGCCGGATGCTCGGGGCCGCCGACGAGGAAGCTCTCGCCGCTGTCCGCGGAGCCGTCACCCGGCATCTGCCCGACGCTCGCGACGACCTCGAGCAGCTCATCGTGCTTGGCAAGCTCGAGTACGAGCCGCCGCGGCCCGACGAGCCATGAGACGCCCGGAACCGCGGCGCTGATCACCGCGGCCCGACCGGCAAGAGCATCAGGGCGGCCTCCTCCACGCCGTCGACCCCGAGAAGCCGGTTGACCGCGTCGTCGAAGAAGGCGCCGACGGCACAGGCCCCGAGGCCGGCGGCCTCGGCCGCCAGGTAGACGTTCTGGCCGATGTGCCCGGCCTCGATCAGGGCGTAGCGGTAGGCGCGCTCGCGATACCGCCAGCGGAGACGCTGGAAGATCGCGCTCAGGACGAGCACGACCGGGGCCTGGCCGAGGAACTCCTGGCCGGGCCCGGCGATCACGAGGTCGCGCCCGAACGTGCCGCCGCGGACGCGCTCGAGGGCATGGTCGGCAGGGGCGTAGTGGTAGATCCCGGGCTCGATGCCCTCGACCCGGGTGACCGCAACGTACGTCTCGATGGGGTGCTGGGCCCCCGCCGACGGTGCTGCCCGGAGGCCTCCCGGGCCGGTGATCCCGCTCGCCGCGCCCAGCAGCCACGACAGTTCGCCGGTCGTCAGCGGGCGGTCTGCGTAGTCGCGCAGCGAGCGCCGCCGCCCGATCGCTGCGGCAACCGAAAGCCCGGGGGGCGTGGCCACGGGCGGGAGGGCAGTGCGCGCGGCGCCGGGATAGTCCTTCGTCCGGGCCGGCTGCGACCCCCAGTTGACGAGGGCGCCGAGGGCGTCGGCGAAGCCCGGGGTGCTGGCCCGGTGATAGAGCGCGCCGACGTCCTCGCCGGGCAGGCGCCCGACGTCCGCCGGGCGGACCAGCCATCCGGCGGCGAACCCGGCGGCCCCGGCACCGGCCGCGGCAAGGACGGCGCGCCGCGGAATGCCGCGGGGCGAGGGCGTCCCCGCACCGGAGGCCGGTTCGGTGCCGGGGGTCGCGCCGGGGGCCGGAGCCATGTCCGCGGCCGAATCCCTGTCCCCGGCCGGAGTCGCCGGCAGGAGGAGCGTGCTGCTGACCAGGCCGATCTCGCGGCGGCCCATCGTGATCACCTGCCTTTCGACCGGATCGGCCGGTTCTCCCCGGGAGCGCCCGGCTCGGGTCCAGCATCTGCGTGCGGCGCAGTGGCCGGCCGCCACATGGACCAGACCGGCGGCCCGCTCCTGAACGGCCGGGCCTCGCCCCGGACCTCGAAGCCGAGGCGCCCGTAGAGGGCGATGGTCCGCTCGTTGGATGTCTCGAGCGCGCAGGCGAACCCGGCCTCGTCCGCTCGCCGGACGCCGAACGCCAGCACCTGGCTGCCGACTCCCTGACCCTGGCGATCCGGATCGACCGCGAGGTACTCCAGGTGCCAGTAAGGCTCGTCCGCAGCGATCGCGGCGACCCGGGTCAGGCGCAGCAGGTCGGGCAGGCGGTCGAGGAAGAGCATCCCCAGCGGGAGATAGGCCGGCAACCCGGCCAGGATCCGCCGGGCCGTGGGGGGAGAGTGGCCCGGCAAGAGCCAGATCGCCGCCGCCAGCGGCTGCCGATGGGCCACGGCGACGTCGATGTGGCCGTGTCGCAGGGCGTCTCGTGCCATGGCGCCGAAGAGGAGGGGCACCACCCGACCCGCGCACCAGCGCGACCGGAAGAGATACCGGAAGAGGGGATCGCGCTCGAAGGCGCACCAGAGCAGGTGGCTCAACCCGCCCGTCTCGCCGTGCCGGAGAGGTCGGAGCTCGATCGACGTCACGGCCATGCCTCCGCGGACCGGGCGCGCAGTGCTCGTCGGGCCCGGGCACCCGGGTGTCCGCATTCGAAGGGTACCGCAGGGAGGAAGACGCCCGGAACGGCAAGCGTCGGCGCGGAGCGGTGCCGAGTCATCCGCGCTGGCGGGCGGCGTAGGCATCCCAACGTCCGTGCTGGAGGCCGGCCCGCCACCGGCCCCTATTGCGCTCCACGCCATGCTTCCTGCTTGCTGGCCCGGTATCGGCCTCCAGGGCCCGCGATCGTGGCGTGGCGCGCCATGATCGCCCCGCCACGGGCCAGGATCAGGCCGCCTAGGCAGGAAGGATGGCGTGGTGCGCCACGCCACGGGGCGAACAACCCCGATCCACGTCCACCGGTCGCGCGGCAGCAGACCGGCCCCGCAGACCGGCCCCGGGCGAACCCGGCACCGGGCCGGCGACGTTGGCCCGGATCGAACACCCTCGATGTCCGCGCCGCAAGTGTACGGCGGCGAGAACGGCGCCCGGCACGGGTTGCGCCCTGCACTATCCCTGACATCCTGAAGGTGCCGCCCATCTCGGAGCGGGGCAACGTCAGGGAGATCGCGGTCACGCTCGGCGGCCCGGAGCGGCCGCGCGACGCGGTCGAGCGGCTCCAGTCGCTCCTCTACGCGGCGCAGTGCGGCCCCGGCGTCCTCCCGGGCCTGCTCATGAGCACAAGGTTGACGCAACAGTCTGCGTTGCGTACGATGCGGTGGCTGAAGACTCCCCGAGGTGACGCAGGATGCCGGTTCCGGTCCGTGAACGTGTCAGTGCCCTGGTCGGGGACGTCGGGAGTCGAGCGGCGGTCGCCCGCCTTCTCCAGGTCGATCGCTCGCGCGTCACGCGCTGGCTGGCAGCCGACGCGGAACCGGACCAGGCGAACCGTCGAGCGATCGACGCCTTCGAGTTCGCCCTCGAGCGGCTCACCAGTCGGTACCGCCTTGCGACGGCCCTGAAGTGGCTCGAAGGCCTGAACCCGCACCTCGGAGATGCCCGGCCCAGCGACCTGCTCCGCAACGGGCGCGTCGCCGAAGTCCTGGCGGCGATCGAGGCGGACGAGACCGGCTCCTACGCCTGAGGTGCTGTACCGCTTCTTCCCCTGGGATCCGGCCGCTGACGCATCAGCGCCGGGCGGCGCGCTGTTCAACCCACGGGCGCAGCAGGGGAGCGGACGTCACGACAACCCGCACCTCTACGGCGCTCTCTACGTGGCTCGGGTCGAGGTGTCCGCGGTCGCCGAATGGTTGGCCGGCTTCCGCGGCCAGACGCTCGGACCGGACGACTTCGCTCGGACGGACGGTCGTCGCTGGGCGCTCGCCGGCTTGGACGATGCCGCCCTGGGCGGGATCGTGGACCTCGACGACCCGGTGGAGCTGGCGGCGCGCCGGCTGCGCCCATCGAGGGTGGCCACGCGCACCCGTTCGACGACGCAGGAGCTGGCCGGTACCCTGTTCGCCGAAGGTATCCCGGGCTTCGGTTGGTGGTCTACCCTCGAGGCATCCTGGCCCAACGTGACGCTCTTCGC
>JAZDPM010000272.1:0-15735 GCA_043797725.1 Chloroflexota bacterium | reverse complement strand
AGCCGGGCGAGGCGCTCGTCCGGGTCGCACAGGAGCGGCGGGGCGGCCCCTGCCAGGATCTCGTCCGGGTGGTGATCGAAGGTCAGGACCGCGGGCCGGGCGTGAAGGCGCCGCGCCGCCCGGCGCAGCTCGCGGAGCAGGTAGAGGTGACCTCGGTGGAGCCCGTCGAAGACGCCGACGACGACGAGGATCGGCCCGTCCGCGGGCCGCAGGGCGTCGATTCCCGGCAGCGCGTCACGCACCGGGTGCCTTCCCGTCGAAGGGCGTCGCCTCCCGGTCGAGCAGGACCTTGTCCGTGACGAGGCGGCCGCCGTCGGCGACCCGGGCGATCGCGGCGAGGGCGCCGCCCGGGGCCAGGAGGCGCACCGCGCTGCCGGGGGCAATCCCCTCCCCCGCCACGCCGAGACGCTCCACGCGCCCGGTCCAGCCACCGTGCGCCACGACCCGCTGCTCCGCGGCGGCCAGCTTCACCACGGGCAGGTCGTCGAGGCCGGCGCCGGCCGGCAGGAGCAGGTGGGCAAGCCGCCCCGCGGCCGACGCGGCGCGGACATCGTCGAGCGGGTGGGCGTCGGCGAGCGTGAAGGGGCCCGAGGCGGTGCGCCGCAGCGCCCCCAGGTAGGCGGCACTCCCGACAGCCGCGCCGAGATCGCGAGCCAGCGCCCGGACGTACGTGCCCGCGGAGCAGGTGACGTCGATGGCCGCCGTCGGGTGCTCCGGGTCGGCGTCGTCCCAGCCGAGCAGGGCCAGCTCGTGGAAGGTCACGGTGCGGGGCATGAGCTCGGGCGTCTCGCCCCGGCGCGCGAGGGCGTACGCCCGGCGTCCGCCGATCTTGCGGGCCGAGTACGCGGGCGGGCGTTGCTCCTGGGACCCGACGAACCCGGCCAGGGCGGATTCCACGGCGCAGTGGGTGGGCGGCGCGCCCTCCGACGGGGTGATCTCCCCCTCGAGGTCGTCGGTCGTGGAGCTTCCCCCGAAGACGACGGTGGCGCGGTAGGCCTTGCGGGCGCCGAAGTGGAATTCGACCACCCGCGTCCCGAGGCCAAGGTAGAGCGGCAGGACGCCGGAGGCGAAGGGATCCAGCGTGCCGCCGTGCCCGATCTTGCGCGTTCCTGCCAGGCGCCGAACGAGGGCCACGATGTCGTGCGACGTCGGCCCGACTGGCTTGTCGACCACGAGGATCCCGTCGATCCGCGCGTCCTCCCTCGTCACCGGGCGACGGCCTGGGCGAGGCGCTCCGCGACGGGCAGCACGGCCGCCATCGCCTCGGCCAGCGGCACCGGCAGGGAGGCACCGGCCGCCCGGGCGTGCCCGCCGCCCCCCCAGGTCCCGCACAGGACCGTGGCGTCGACGCCGCCCGGCTTCGTCCGCACCGACAGGCGCGTCTCGGTGCCCTTCTCCTTCAGGAGGAGGGCGATCTCCGCGGTCTCCGACTGGGCGAGCAGATCGATGATCCCCTCGGAGTGCTCCGAGCGGGCGCCGGTCGCCACCAGGTCGGCGAGCTCCATCACGGAGGCGACCACGAGTCCGTCGGCGTGGCGCTCCAGGCGCGCCAGGACGCGCCCGAAGAGGGCCAGCTGGGCGTCCGGCTTCGTGCGGTAGAGGAGCCGGCTGATGTCGGAGAGCGGCGCCCCCGCCTCTACGAGCGCCGCCGCCACCCGCAGCGTGCGGGGCGTGGCGTTCGGGTGGGCGAAAGTGGCGGTATCCATCACGATGCCCGCGGTGAGGGACGCGGCCAGGTCTCCGTCGCCGGCGGTGAGCGGGACCCCGAGGCGGACGGCGAGGAGCGCGACCATCTCGCAGGTGGCCGCGGCACCCGGGTCGATCCAGGCCAGATCGCCGGTCCGGTCGTTGCTGGCGTGGTGGTCGATGGTCAGGAGCGGCGTGGCGGCGAAGAGCGCAGCGTTCCGCTCCCGGATGGGGCCGGCGCGCGAGAGGTCGCCGCAGTCGCACAGGACCACGAGGTCGTAGGCCACGCCCGGCTCCGGGTCGGTGCGCACCTTCTCCACCCCGGGGAGGAATGCGTAGAGTGCTGGAGCGCCGTCGCTGATGGCCACGGTGGCATGTCCGCCGCGGGCCTCGACCAGCAGGGCGATCGCGAGCGCCGCGCCGAGCGCGTCGGCGTCGGGGCTCTCGTGCCCGACGGCCAGGACGGAGCGGGCCGCCCGGAGCCGCTCGACGACCGCGTCCGGGACGGCCGCAGCAAGGGCGGAAAGGTCGGCCGCCGCGGTCATCGGTCGCCCCGGTGCGGCGCGGGCCGGGACCCCCGCGGTTTCGGTTGCCGGCCGCCGGCTCGACGCGCCGGACGGCGCGGGCCGGGCTTCTCGACGACGGGCGCGGCCTCGCCGAGCGGCGACGGCGCCTCCTCACCGTCGTTCGGTTCCGCGTCGCCCTCGCGATGCAGGCGGGGCAGTGGCGTCGGCAACGTCTCCGACCGCGGCGCATCGGCCAACGCCTCGCCGGCCGAATCGTGGCCCTGACCGAGCTCCTCGATGATCCGGAGGACGCGCGTCCCCCGCTCGGCGGAGTCGTCGAGGGTCACGTGGAGCGCCGGGATCCGCTTGATGCGGAGCCGGATCCCGAGCTCGTGGCGCACGAACCCCATGGCGCGCTCGAGGGCCGCGAGCGTCTCGGCCCGCTCCGGGGCACCGCCGATCACGCTCACCCAGACCCGCGCGTGGCGCAGGTCCGGCGTCGTCTCGACGTCGGTGACGGTCGCGAAGCCGATGTGCGGGTCCTGGACCTCCTTGGCGAGGATCCTGCCGATCTCCTGCCGGAGGAGCTCGTCGACCCGGTCGATGCGCTGGCTCATGACCGTGGGTCAGCGAAGCGCAGCGCGGCTCACAGCCTGCTGGGTGAACGCCTCGATGACATCGCCCTCCGCCAGGTCGTGGTAGCCGACGAGCCCGATCCCGCACTCGTAGCCCTGGGCAACTTCGCGAACGTCGTCGCGGAATCGGCGCAGCGAGTCGATCCGGTCGCTGGTGATCACCCGGCCGCCGCGGTAGACCCTGGCGCCGGCGTTCCGGACGATCCGGCCGTCGGTCACGAAGGAGCCGGCGATGACCGTGCTCTTCCCGACGCGGAAGATCTGGCGCACCTCGGCGCGGCCTTCCACGACCTCGACGATCTCCGGCTCGAGCATCCCCTTGAGGGCGGCCTCGATGTCGTCGGTCAGCTTGTAGATGATGTCGTAGAGGCGGACGTCGACCTTCTCGGCCTCCGCCGTCCGGCGCGCCTGCGGGTCGAGCTTGGTGCTGAAGCCGACCACGATCGCATTCGACGCCGAGGCGAGGAGAATGTCGGTATCGGTGATGTCGCCGGTCCCCTCGTGGAGGATGCTGATCCGGACCTCGTCGGACTGGATCTGCCCGAGGGCGTGGGTGATAGCCCCGAGCGATCCCGAGACGTCCGCCTTCAGGATGATCCGGAGCTCCTTCGCCTGGCCTTCCTTGAACTGCTGGAAGAGGTCTTCCAGGGTCGCCTTCTGGCTGGTTCCCGCGGCGGACGTGGCCGCGGCGCGGGCGCCCTCCACGAGCGACCGGGCGATCTTCTCGTCGGCCACGACGCGCAGGATGTCGCCGGCCTGGGGGACCTCGCCGAGGCCCAGCAGGAGCGCAGCGGAGGAAGGGCCGACCTTCTGCGTCCGCTTGCCGGCCGCGTTCTCGAGCGCCCGCACCTTGCCGTAGGTCTTGCCGACCACCACGACGTCGCCGATCCGGAGCGTGCCGGTCTGAACGACGACCGTGGCAACCGGGCCCCGGCCCTTGTCCATCTCGGCCTCGATGATCGTGCCAACCGCGGGCCGCTTGGGGTTCGCGGTCAGCTCCTGGAGGTCGGCCACGAGGAGGATCATCTCGAGCAGCTCGTCGAGCCCGATCCGCGCCTTCGCAGAGACGGCCACCAGCGGCACGTCGCCACCGAACTCCTCCACGACCACGTTGGCCTCGGCGAGGGCGGTCTTCACGCGGTCCTGGTTGGCGTCGGGCTTGTCGACCTTGTTGAGGGCGATGACGATCGGCACCTTTGCCGCGCGCGCGTGGCTGATCGCCTCGAGCGTCTGGGGCATGACGCCGTCGTCCGCCGCCACCACGATCACCGCGATGTCCGTGACGCGCGCGCCGCGGGCCCGCATCGCCGTGAACGCCTCGTGGCCCGGCGTGTCGAGGAAGACGACCTTCTTGCCGTCCTTCGTCACCTCGGAGGCGCCGATGTGCTGGGTGATCCCACCGCGCTCGCCGGCCGCGACGGTCGTGCTGCGGATGGCGTCGAGAAGGCTCGTCTTGCCGTGGTCGACGTGGCCCATCACGGTGACGATGGGCGGGCGCGCAACCATCAGGGCCGGGTCGTCCTCGCCCAGCAGGCCCGGGTCCTTCGTGGCGGGGGCGGCGGCCTCGGCCGTCGTCTCCGCGACCGCGGGAGCGGCCTCCTCGACCTCCGCAACCTCGTAGCCGAGCTCCGTCGCGACGAGCGACGCGGTGTCGCGATCGATGAGCTGGTTGATCGTCGCGAAGATGCCGCTCTTGATCAGCTCGCGGATGACGTCCGCGGGGTTCACGTCGAGGAGCTCCGCGAGCTCCTTGACGGTGATCGTCGGCGGCAGCGTGACGGCCGCGCGATCACGCGGCTCGGCCGTGGAGACCGGCGCGAAGCCGCCCTCGCGGCGCGGTGGCTTGCGGGGGCCGCGGCGCCCGCGGGTCCCGCTCCTGCTCCTGGCCATCAGGACCCTCCTTCGTGTTCGGTGTTGAGGTCGTCGGCGGATGCCCCGGGTGCCGGCGGCGGTCCGAAGAGGGCGACCGGGATCGGGGCGTCGAGGGCCCGGCGAAGGGTCCCCCGGGTGAGCGCGCTGTGCTGGCAGGCCGGGTCGAGGCAGACGTACGCGCCGCGCCCATCGGCCCTGCCGGTCGGGTCGACGGCAACGCCGCCGGCCGGATCCCGGACCACGCGCAGGAGCTCGCGCTTCTGCCTGGCGGTCCGACACGCGACGCAGGTCCTGGTCGGAAACCGCCGTTGCGGCGGCCCGCCGGTCGCGCCGCCCGCTACGACGCCACCTCTTTCGCGCCGCCGTCATCCCCCGCCTGCGGGGCGGCCGCGACGGGAACGGCGACCGGGGCGGCGGCGGGCTCGTGACCCTGGACGTCGCTCCGGATGTTGATCCGCCAGCCCGTGAGCTTCGCCGCGAGGCTGGCGTTCTGGCCTCCGCGTCCGATCGCGAGCGAGAGCATCTTCTCCGGGACCGTGACGTTGGCGACGCGGTTCTCCTCGTCGATGACCACGCCGTCGACCTGGGCCGGCGAAAGGGCCTTGGCGACGAAGACCGCGGGGTCCTCGTGCCACTCGATGACGTCGATCTTCTCCCCGGCAAGCTCGGCGACGACAGCCTGGACCCGGGCACCGCGCTGGCCCACGGTCGCGCCCACCGGATCCAGCCCCTCCTGGCGGGACGCCACGGCGACCTTGCTCCGGCTGCCGGGGTCACGCGAGATCGCCTTGATCTCCACTGTGCCGGCGTGGATCTCCGGCACCTCCAGCTCGAACAGGCGGCGCAGAAACCCCTTGTGCGTCCGGCTCACGAAGACCTGGGGGCCCCTGGGCGCCCGCCGGACCTCGAGGACGAAGGCCTTGACGTTCTGGCCGATCCGGTAGTGCTCCACCGGGGATTGCTCGGTGGTCGCGAGGATGGCCTCCGCCTTGCCGAGATCCAGGATGATTGCCCGCGGCTCGACGCGGTTGACGGTCCCGGTGATGAGATCGCCCTCGCGGCTGGCGAACTGGTCGAAGACGACGTCGCGCTCGGCCTCGCGAAGGCGCTGGAGCACCACCTGCTTGGCCGTCTGGGCACCGATCCGGCCGAACGCATCCTGCCCGAGCTGCTCGGTGACGACAACGTCGCCGGGGACCGCATCGGGATTGAAGGCCGCGGCCGCTGCGACGGTGATCTGGGTCAGCTCGTCTTCGATCACCTCGACGACCAGCCGCTCGCGCGTCACCATCATCTCGCCGCGCTCGGCGTCGATGCGCACCCGGACGTCCTCGTTCCCAAGGATCCGCCGGTAGGCCGACTCGATCGCGTCCTCGATCGTCCGGACCAGGTGCTCGCGCGGGACACCCTTCTCCGCGTTGAGCTGGAGGAGGGCGCCGACGAAGTCTCGGCTCATGCACGCACCTCCCTGTTCCCTCTTGTCCATGTCCGACGTCCACCGCGCCCGCCGGACCGAAAGAAAGACGTGGCGGTCAGCCACGTCATGGGGCGGCGCGGTCGTGTTGTCGCGCAGTATAGCGCGCTGCGGGATCCCGGGGATCGCGCGTCCACCGGGCCGGGCGGATCGCCGGCCCTGCGCCGTCCGGGCCGCGGGCCCAGGAGCCACGGGTCGCCGGCTGCCGGGATCCGCGGGCGGGCTGGTCAGGCGAGCTCGCCGGGCCCCTCCCGGGCAGTGGCGACGGTGATCGCGGGGGTCGGGAAGCGGCGGCCGACGTACTGCTCGAGGAGGTCGATGAAGCGTTCCACGATGTCGTCGCCGCGGAGGGTGTCGTGGAGCGTCCCGTCGACGAAGACCGGGGCCACCGGCTCCTCGAACGTCCCGGGCAGGCTGATCCCGACGTCGGCGTGCTTGCTCTCCCCGGGTCCGTTCACGACACAGCCCATGACGGCCACCGTGAGCTCCTCGACGCCCGGGTGGGTCGCCCTCCACGCGGGCATCCGCTCCTTCAGGTGACGCTGGATGTCGCGGGCCATCTCCTGGAAGAAGACCGAGGTCGTCCGGCCGCAGCCGGGGCACGCGCTCACCTGGGGCATGAAGCTGCGCAGGCCCAGCGATTGCAGCACCTGCTGGGCAACCTCCACCTCGAGCTCGCGGCCGGCGCCGGGCTCCGGCGTGAGGGAGACCCGGATCGTGTCGCCGATCCCCTCGTTGAGCAGGATGGCGAGGCCCGCCGTGGAGGCCACCATCCCCTTCATCCCCATCCCGGCCTCCGTGAGGCCGAGGTGGAGCGCGTACTCGCAGCGGGCGGCCAGCAGCCGGTAGACCTCGACCAGGTCGCGGACGCCGGACACCTTCGCGCTCACGATGATCCGATCGTGGGGGAGCCCCGTCTCCTCGGCCAGCTCCGCCGACCGGAGGGCCGACTGGAGCATCGCCTC
This sequence comes from Chloroflexota bacterium, assembly GCA_043797725.1. GTDB lineage: Bacteria > Chloroflexota > Limnocylindria > Limnocylindrales > CSP1-4 > CTSoil-043. The sequence goes on along the minus strand of JAZDPM010000272.1, from coordinate 8,597 downwards.
GATCATCACCGCCCGCGCGTCCCGCGGCTGCGTGAGGCGAGCGTTCTCCTCCATGAGCGTAGTCAGGAGGGCCGGGTCGAGCGACCCCCAGTTCACCCCGATCCGGACCGGCTTGTCGTGCTCGATCGCAACCCGGACGATCGTCCCGAAGTTCTCGTCGTGCCGCTTCGCGCCGACGTTGCCGGGATTGATCCGGAACTTCGCCAGGGCCCGCGCGGCGTCCGGGAAGTCAACCAGCAGCTTGTGGCCGTTGTAGTGGAAGTCCCCGACGATCGGCGTCTCGAAGCCGAGGCCGCGCACCTTGCGGACCATCTCCGGGACGGCCGCCGCGGCCGCCTCGCTGTTGACGGTCACCCGCACGAGCTGCGAGCCGGCCTGGGCGAGTCGGACGACCTGGAGGGCCGTCGCGTCGGCGTCCGCGGTGTCCGTGTTCGTCATCGACTGGACGACCACCGGGTGGGCGCTCCCCACGAGCACGCCACCGACGTCCACGGAGGGCGTCGGGCGGCGGCGCGGTCGAAGCAGGTCGGAGGCGCTCAGGGCGTCCCCCCGCTCACCTGGCGGACGATGTCGAAGTAGGTGATCCAGATGAGGAACCCGAACAGGAAGACGAACCCGACGAGGTAGGTCAGCCGTTCCGCCGAGAGGGTGGTCGCGGCCGACGGCCCGTCGACGCGCACGCCGGCGGCCCGGAGCAACCGTCCGCCCGTCCCGAAGAGTGCCTTCAGGAGGAGCACGAGCATCCGGCCCCCGTCGAGCGGCGGGAAGGGAAGCGCGTTGATCAGGGCCAGGTTCGCCGACAGGAGCCCGACCAGGTAGAGGGTGAAGATCGGCCCGAGCTGCCAGAAGACATCGCCCACCTGCACCGCGATCCCGACTGGCCCCGAGACGGGTGGGGCCTGGCCCGGGTTCGCCACGATCGAGGCCAGGAGGTCGGCGAGGCCGTTGAGGATGAGGGTGAAGGCGGCAACCGTCCACGCGGCGCCGGCGCCGATCGCCGTGGCGACGTCGCGCCCGCGGTACTCCCCGGTGACGACGAGCTGCGCCCCGCGAATGCCCAGGGCGCCCTTGTCGGCGGCCACCGACGCCGGCCGGAGGGTGGCCCACACTTCGCGCACGGCCCCGCCGTCGCCCTTCACCGTGAGGGTCACGGTCTCGCCCGCCCGGTCGCGGAGCGCCTGGATGGCCGCCTGGCCGGCGTCCGGGTTCGGGAAGAGATCGAAGCTTTCGCCGTCGATCGCCAGGATCGTCTCCCCGGCCCCGAGGCCGGCTGCCTCGGCCGGCGAGCCGGCCTGCACCTCGGCGAAGGTAAGGCCTCCCTGCGGCGTGGCCAGCCAGGCGATCCCGAAGAAGATGACGAAGGCGAGGACGAGGTTCATTCCCACGCCGGCGAGCAGGACGACGAGCTTCTTCCAGAGACGCTGCACGGCGAAGGAGCGCGGGTCCTCGGAGTCGCCATCCTCGCCGTCGAGACGGACGAAGCCGCCGATCGGCAGCCAGTTCAGCGTGTAGAGCGTCTCGCCCTTCGCCCGCAGCACCCTCGCCCGCGGCGGGAAGCCGATCCCGAACTCCAGGACGCGGATCCGGAAGAGGCGCGCCAGGACGAAATGGCCGACCTCGTGGATCAGCACCAGGACGCCGAGGATGAGGAAGAAGAGCGTGATCGTGATGACGCCCTGGAGGATGGCCATGCTCTCCCCTACGCTGCCGGACCGGCCGCGGTTCCGCTGCCGGCCGCCGGCGCCGCGAACGCAGCCCTGACCTCGCGGTCGAGGGCGACGAGCTCGTCGACCCCCGGCGCCTGGTCCGGTCCCGACCCGTAGCGTGCCACGGCCAGCTCAAGAAGGCGTGGAATGCCCGTGAAGTCGAGGGTTCCGTCCAGGAACCTCGCGACCGCTACGCCGTCGGCGGCGATGAGCGCCGCGGTCGCTCGGGAGCCGATCGCGCCGGCCTCGCGGGCGATCCGGAGGGCCGGAAAACGGGTCTCGTCGGGTGCCCGGAAGTCCAGGCGCCGGGCTCCGATCAGGTCCGGCGGCGGCGCCGGCGACGGGAGCCGTCGCGGATAGGTGATCGCGTACTGGATCGGAAGCCGCATGTCCGGCGTTCCGAGCTGCGCCTTCAGAGACCCGTCCCGGAAGAGGACGGCCGAGTGGACGACCGACTGGGGGTGGACCACGACCTCGATCTGGTCGTACGGCATCCCGTAGAGCCAGTGGGCCTCGATGATCTCGAGCCCCTTGTTGGCGAGCGTCGCCGAATCGATCGTGATCTTGGCTCCCATCGTCCAGGTCGGATGGCGGAGGGCGCGCCCCGGCGTGATGCCGGCAAAAGCGTCGAGCGGCGTGTCGAGAAACGGGCCGCCCGAGGCCGTGAGGACCAGGCGGGCGACCTCGTCGATCTCTTCGCCGGCGAGGCACTGCCAGATCGCGGAGTGCTCCGAATCGATCGGCCGCAGCCAGCCCAGCGGCCTGGCCAGCGGGTCCCGCGGGTCGGCCGCCGCCCGCTCGGCGGCGCGGGCCCCGGCCTCGGCCATCACGAGATGACCGCCCGCGACGAGCGTCTCCTTGTTGGCGGTCGCAACCACCTTTCCGGCCCGCAGGGCCGCGAGGACGGGGCGCAGGCTCACGATGCCCCCGGTCCCCACGATCACCAGGTCCACGTCGTCGCGCGTGGCCAGCGCCTCCAGCGCGCCGGGTCCGCGCACCTGGCTGCAGCCCGCCGGCAGGTCGAGGGTCGCATCCGAGCCGATCGCGACGAGCCGGGGACGGAGGCGGCGAGCCTGCTCCTCCAGCAGCGCGGCCCGCGAACCCGTCGCGAGGGCCACGACCTCCCAGGCGGGGGCGAGGGCGGCGAGGACGTCCACCGCCTGCGTTCCGACCGATCCACCCGAGCCAAGGAGGGCGACGCGGACCGGCGGACGCCCGGGGCGCGGCTCAGCCATGGAAGAGGCCCACCCAGGCGGCCAGGACCGGGGCCGCAAAGAGGATCGAATCGATTCGGTCGAGGATCCCGCCATGCCCCGGCAGGAGGGTGCCGGAGTCCTTGACCGCGGCCGCGCGCTTGAGGAGCGACTCCGCGAGATCCCCGGTCTGGGCCGCCGCCCCCAGGAGCGGACCGAGGACGAGCGCCTCGAGCGGGTTCTCCGACGAGAGCGCCAGCACGACGGCCACGCCCAGCGTCCCGCTCACCAGCCCGCCGAGAACGCCCTCGAGGGTCTTCTTCGGCGAGATCCAGGGCAGGAACGGGCGCCGTCCGATCGCACGGCCCACGAGGTAGGCGCCGGTGTCGAAGCTCCAGACCCCGGCCAGGAGGACGAGGATCCAGCGCCGCTCCGGCCAGAAGATCCGCTCGAACGACGCGGGGTCGGTCCACTGGGCCGCGAGGACGGCCACCGCACCGAGAAGGCCCACGTACACCGCCCCGAAGAGCGTGGCCGACCAGGCGGCGAACCCGGCGGCGGGGTCGCGCCGGGCGAAAGCCGCGACCGCAAGGCAGACGGCGACAACGCCGACGACGGCGAGGGCGTCGAGCGCCTCGACGCGCGCCGCGAGGTCCAGCGCCGCCGCCGGCCGCCCGAGCAGGTGGCTGCCGAGGATCGCCGGGATCGCCGCCGCGGCGACGAGGACGCCCGCTCCCGCGACGACCCCGTGGCGCACGACCGGACGCCCGGCCAGGGGCAGCAGCCGCTCGGCCTCGCGAGCCGCCAGGACCGCGAGGACCACCGCGAGGATGCCGATCCCGACACTGCCGAGGGCGATCGCGGCCACCACCACGGGCACGATCAGCAGGGCGCTGAGGGTCCGCTCGCGCACCGGCGTCGTCCTAGGTCCCGTAACGGCGGGAGCGGCGCGCGAACGCTTCGAGAGCCGCGTCGTAGGCGACCGCGTCGAAGTCCGGCCAGAGCACGTCGCAGGACCAGAACTCGGCGTAGGCGCTCTGCCAGATGAGGAAGTTGGAGAGCCGCTGCTCGCCCCCCGTCCGGATCACGAGGTCCGGGTCGGGCATCCCGGCGGTATAGAGGCGGGCGGCGATGGCAGCCTCGTCGATGGCGTCGGCCGCCAGGCCGTCTGCCACGACCGCCCGAACCGCGTCGACCAGCTCTGTGCGTCCCGCGTAGTTGAAGGCCACGGCCAGGGTCAGGCGGTTGCCCTGTTCCGTCACCGCGAGCGCGTCGCCGATCGACCGGCGCAGGTCGTCCGGCAACTCGTCGAGGCGGCCGAGGAGGCGCACCCGCACACCGCGCCGGACGAGCTCCGGCGTCTCGGCGCGGATCGCCTGCTCGAGGAGCCGGAAGAGCCCGATCACCTCGTCGTCCGGGCGTGCCCAGTTCTCCCGGCTGAAGGCATAGAGGGAGAGGACGGCCACCCCGCGCCGCAGCGTGTGCTCCACGAGCCAGCGGATCTTCTCGACGCCTGCGGCGTGCCCGTCAAGCTCGGAGAGGCCGTGCTCCCGCGCCCAGCGTCGGTTGCCGTCCATGATGATGGCAACGTGGGCCGGGCGGATGGCGGGGTCGGCCCCGTCGCCGTCGTTCGTCTCGTCGGAGGCGTCCGACCCCGTGTGGGCCACGTGGGCCGCGGGCGGCGCGTCCGTCGGACGCGCGAGCGGAGCTCGCGCCACTAGACCTCCAGCACCTCGCGCTCCTTGGCGCCGCCGGCCGCGTCGACGTCGGCGACGTGCCGGTCGGTCACCTTCTGGAGCTGCTCGAGCTCGCGGTGCGCCTCGTCGGTGCCGATGATGCCGTCGCGCTCCTCGCGCTTGATGGCGTCCACGGCCTCGCGCCGAAGGTTCCGGATCTCGACCTTCGCCTCCTCCATGCGGCGGTGGACCACCTTGACGAGATCCCTCCGGCGCTCCTCCGTGAGGGGCGGGATGTTCAGGCGGACGACGATCCCGTCCACGTTCGGGGTCAGGCCGATGTCGCTTCGCAGGATCGCTTTCTCAATCGCCCCGAGGACGCCGCGATCCCAGGGCTGGATGACGATCTGGTGGGGCTCCGGCACGCTGATCCCGGCCAGCTGGTTGAGGGCCGTGGGCGTCCCGTAGTAGTCCACGTGGATGCGCTCGACGAGCGCCGTCGAGGCGCGTCCCGTCCGGACGCCCTGGAAGTCCCGCCCCATCACCTCGACGGCGCGGGCCATCTTCGGCTCGATGGTGGCGAGGATCTGGCTGGTCATGCTGGGGAACCTCCCGAGATGCGGGTCCCGACCTGCTCGCCCATCGCCGCTCGCCGGACGTTGTCGGCCTCGTTGAGGTCGAAGACGATGATGGGGAGGTCATTCTCCATGCACAGCGACACGGCCGTCGCATCGAGCACGCCGAGCCGCTCGCCGAGGACGTCCGCGTAGGTGAGCTCGGTGTAGCGCTTGGCGTCCGGATGGGTCAGCGGGTCAGCATCGTAGACTCCGTCGACCCTGGTGGCCTTGAGGAGCACGGACGCGCCGATCTCGACCGCCCGCAGGGCGGCCGCCGTGTCGGTCGTGAAGTAGGGGTTGCCGGTCCCGGCCACGAAGAGCGTGACGCGGCCCTTCTCCAGGTGGCGGATCGCCCGCCGCCGGATGTACGGCTCGGCCACCTCGTTCATGGCGATCGCCGTCATGACACGCGTCGGCACGCCGACTCGCTCGAGGGCGTCCTGGAGCGCCAGGCCGTTCATCACGGTCGCCAGCATCCCCATGTAGTCGCCCGTGGCGCGGTCCATCCCGCGGGCGGCCGCGGCCAGGCCGCGGAAGATGTTCCCGCCCCCGACCACGAGTCCCACCTGCACGCCGGCCCGGTGGGCAGCCGCGACCTGGTTGGCGATGAAGGTGCAGAAGGCCGGGTCAACCCCATACGGACGATCCCCGAGGAGGGCCTCGCCCGAGATCTTGAGGAGGATGCGCCCATGGCGAACCGCCGGCGTGCCGCCGGTGCCGCTGGCCGACGTGGCGGGGTCGCTCACAGCTCCTCGCCGAGCGCATACCGGGTGAAGCGCCGGACGCGGATGTTCTCGCCGATCATCGCGATCGCCGCCGTGACGAGCTCACGCACCGAGTGGTCGGTGTCACGGAAGGGCTGCTCGAGGAGGCAGACCTCCGCCTGCCACTTCTTGAGCTGGCCCTCGATGATCTGGGGCCGGATGTGCTCCGGCTTCTTCTGGACCGTCTCGTCGGCGAGCAGGGCGGCCTTCTTCGCCTCGAGCTCGGCCGCGGGGATCCGGTCGACGTCGACGTAGACCGGGGCCAGGCCGGCGACCTGCATCGCGAGGTCGCGAACCAGCTTCTGGAACTGGTCGGTCCGGGCCACGAAGTCCGTCTCGCAGTTGACCTCGATGAGGACGCCGACGCGGCCGCCGGGGTGGATGTAGCTGGCGACGATGCCCTCGCGGGCCTCGCGCCCGGCCCTCTTTGCCGCGGCGGCCAGGCCGCGCTCGCGGAGGAGCGCCACGGCCGTCTCGACGTTGCCGTCGGACTCCTCGAGGGCGCGCTTGCAGTCCATCATGCCGGCGCCGGTGCGTTCGCGGAGCACCTTGACGTCTCCGGCGGAGAAGTTGGCCATGGGTGGATGTGTCTCCTGTCGTCTGTCCGGCCGTTGCCGGAGTCTCGCGTGGGGCGGCGCGGGCCACCCCACGAAGGGTCTGACTACTTCGCCGGGGCCTCGACGACCGGAGCCTCGGGGAGGAGCTCCTCCTCCGCGTCCGGCTCGAAGGTGAGCGCGCCGCCGGCAGCGAGCTGGGCCACGAGATCGTCGGCCGAGGCGATCTCCTCCGGCGCGAACGCCTCCACGAACTCCGGCTCTCGCTCTGGCTCGCGCTCCGACCGGGCCGCCCGCTCGCGGGCTCCCTCGATCGCCGCGTCGGCGACGACCTGGCAGAGGAGACGGATAGCCCGGATCGCATCGTCGTTCGCCGGGATGATGTAGTCGATCTCGTCGGGGTCGACGTTCGTGTCGCCCGTGCCGATGATCGGGATCTCCAGCTTGCGGGTCTCGGCGACCGTGATCCGCTCGCGAGCCGGGTCGACGATGAAGACCGCCCCCGGCAGGCGCTTCATCTTGCGGATGCCGCCCAGGGTGAGGCGGAGCTTGCGCAGCACCTCCATGTGGCGTGCCGCTTCCTTCTTCGGCATGCGCTCGAAATCCCCGTTGGCGAGGCGCGCCTCGAGCTGCTCGAGGAGGCCGAGCCGCTTCTTGATCGTGACGAAGTTCGTGAGCATGCCGCCGAGCCAGCGCTGGTTCACGTACGGCTGGCCGGCCCGATCCGCCTCCTGGGCGATCGGCTCCTGGGCCTGCTTCTTCGTGCCGACGAAGAGGACCGCCTCGCCGCGCGCGGTCGTCTCGCGAACGGCGGTGAGCGCGAGGTCGAGCCGCTGGACGGTCTGGGCGAGGTCGATGATGTGGATCCCATTGCGCTCCGCGAAGATGAACGGGCGCATCTTGGGATTCCAGCGGCGGGTCTGGTGGCCGAAGTGAACGCCGGCCTCGAGAAGCTGCCGCATGGAGACGGTGGGCACGAGTGGTCCTCCTGTTCGGTTTGTTCCTCCGCGGGCCCCGACCCGGACCGGGTGGCTCGAGCGTCGTGCTCGGCTCCCCGGCACCGCCCGGGTTCGGTGGCGGCGCCGCGTGTGATCTCGCCGCCGCGGACGCGGCGACGGCAGCTGCCCGAACGGCCGGACAGCTCGCCGCACTCTACCACAGGGGTCCCCCGTTCCCGGCCTCGCCGATCCCCCGGTGGTGGCGCAGGCGCAGGCGTCCCGCCGTCGCGGCCGGCTCCACCGCCACCAGGTCCAGGCGGATCGGAAGCGCGGGGAGCGGGGAGCCATCCGCCAGCGCCCCGTCCGACGCCAGCCGGGCCGCCCCGCGACGCAGCCGGCCAAGCTTCCGGTGGTCCACGGTCTCCTCGGGCAGGCCGAAGGCGCGCGAGCGGCGCCAGCGCACCTCGACCACCGCCAGCGCCGGCGGCGGCCCGGGGTCGACGGCTACGATGTCGAGCTCCAGGCGGCCGACCCGCACCCGGCGCCCGAGGATCCGCCACCCGGCCGCCACGAGGGCCCGGGTCACCGCCTCCTCCGCGCCATCGCCCGCTCGCTGGGCCGGCGTCCGGTTCGTCGCCGGGGCTCCCTCGTCCATGGCCCGAGGCTAGCCGGCGCGACACATCAGCGCCTTATCCGGGCAGCACCCCGGCGGGCAGGGCGTCGCGATCCGCCTCCCACGCCGCCAGGAGATCCGCCCCGTCGGCCGGGCAGGCAACGGCGCGACCCCGACCGACGGGCAGCAGGTCGAAGCCGAGCTGTTCAACTCCCTCGATGGCCCGCCGCGTCGTGATGAACGAGCGGCGATGGAAAGCCGTGACGCCCAGGTGCGCCATGGCCGCCCGATGCTCCGCCGTCGCGTAGCCCGCGTTGCGCTCCCAGCCGTAGCCGGGGTGGCGGACGGCGAGGCGAGCCATCAGGCGGTCGCGCACGACCTTGGCGATGATCGAGGCGCAGGCGATCGAGTAGACGAGGGTGTCGCCGGCGACGATCGCGTCGTACGGCCCCACGGCTTCCTCGAATCCCGCGATCGCCAGCCCGTCGACGAGGACATGGTCGTGGCCGCCGAGCCGGGCGAGGGCGCGGCGCATC
>JAZDPM010000257.1:0-2539 GCA_043797725.1 Chloroflexota bacterium | reverse complement strand
GAAGCGCATGTCGTGGCTGACCGCGAGCACGGTCCGGCCCTCCGCCACGAGCCCCCGCACGATCTCCTGGACGCGCGCCGCGCCGCGCAGGTCCTGGCCGGTCGTCGGCTCGTCGAGGATCACGATCGGCGTCCGCATGGCCAGAACGGACGCGATCGCGAGAAGCTTGCGGCGCGAGTAGCCGAGGTCGTACGGGTTGGCCTCGGCAGCGTCGCCAAGGCCCACCGCCGCGAGGGCGTCGGCGACGGCGCCGTCGAGCGCCGCCCCGCGCAGGCCCAGGTTCCGCGGTCCGAACGCGACCTCTGCCCGAACCCGCCCGGCGAAGATCTGGCGATCCGGATCCTGGAACGCGAGCCCCACGAGCGCCGCCAGCCGCGCGACCCGGACGCCCGCCGTGTCGCGGCCATCGACACGGACGGCCCCCTCGGTCGGGCGGAGGAGGCCGTTGAGGTGGCGGACCAGGGTGGATTTCCCGCTGCCGTTCTGGCCGACGATCGCCACCGCCTCGCCGGCGGCCACGCGCAGGTGCACTCCGGCGAGGGCGCGCGTGCCCTCGGGGTAGACGTGGACGAGGCCTTCGAGCTCGATGGCGGGCGGCGTCGGGCCTGTGCCGAAGCTGACCGCCGTCGCGCCCGCGCCGGGTGCCGCCGCGCTCACTCCGTCCACCCCAGCTCGGCGAGGCCCGGCAGGCCGCGCGCGGCGAGCGCGCATGCGAGGCGCACCCGCTCCGGCGGCTCCACCCCCCAGCCCTCCAGGCGAGGGTCCTCGAGCGTTGCTGCCGCCGGACCGTCCAGGACGACGCGTCCGCCGTCCACCACGGCAACCCGGTCGCACAGCCCGTCGAGGAGGTCCGTCCTGTGCTCCACGACGAGGAGCGCGGCGCCGGTCGCGGCAAGGTCCCGGAGCGCCGCAGCGACGAGATTCGAACCCTCCGGGTCCAGCTGCGCGGTCGGCTCGTCGAGGAGGACGTGGCGCGGGCCCATCGCGAGGAGGCTCGCGATTGCGACCAGCTGCCCCTGGCCGCCGGAGAGGCGGGCCGGGTCGCGGTCCGCCAGGTGCTCGATCCGCAGCGTCGCGAGCGCCCGGCGCGCCCGCGCAAGCGTCTCGGCCGCCGGCAGGCCCAGGTTCATCGGCCCGAGGGCCACCTCCTCGAAGACGGTGGCGGCGACGCCGGATCGCTGGGTCGCCGGGTTCTGGAAGCCGATCACCACTCGCTGCGCCAGGTCGTGGATCGCGAGGCCAGCCGTCGGTGCGCCGTCGATACGCACCTCGCCCCGGAGCTCGCCGCCGATCGAGAGCGGCGCCAGCCCGGATGCCACGAGGCAGATCGTCGACTTGCCGGACTCGTTGCCGCCCACGAGCCCCACGATCTCGCCGTCGCGCAGGGCCAGGTCCACGTCGTGGAGGACCGGCCGGGCGTATCCCGCGTAGCGATACGTGGCGCCCCGCAGCTCAAGCACGCCGACGGCGCTCCGGGCGGCTCACGGGATCGGCGGCCAGGCGCCCAGGAGGCGCACGGCGACGAGGGCGGCAAGAGCGACGACAAGGAGCCAGCGCGCCAGCCGCTCGACCGGGCGATCCGGCGGCCACCAGAGGAGGCGTCGCCGACCCGGCCGGCCGAATCCGCGCACCTCGAGGGCCAGGCTCCGCTCCTCCACCTCGGTCAGCGAGGAGAGGAGGACGGGCCCGACGATCGGGAGGACGCCGCGCAGGCGCGCCCGCAGGCTCCCCTCCGTGTCCAGGCCCCGGCTGCGCTGGGCGGCCGCGATGACGCCTGCCCGGGCCACCATCGCCGGCACGGCCTCGATCGTCGCCGCCGCCACGAAGGCGAAGCGCGGCGAGAGCCCCCGTCGCTCCAGGTCGAAGACGAACGCGCGCGGGTCGGTGGTCAGGGTAAAGAGGCCGATCGCCGTCGAGATCGCGAACAGGCGCACCAGGGTCTGGCCGGCAAAGTCCACGCCCTCGAGGGTGACGTCGAAGGGGCCCAGCACCAGGAGGACCGTCTCGCCGGGTCGCGTCAGGACGCTCACCAGGATCACGGAGACCGCGATCGGGAGGGTCAGGAGGAGCGAGATCCGCAGGAGCCGGCGGAGCACGCGCCCGGCCGCGGCCGAGGCAAGCACAGCCCCGACGAGGGCGAGCGGTGCAAGGTACCCGCCGGCCACGAAGGCAGCCAGCGACGTGATCGTGGCCGCCAGCGCCTTCGTCAGCGGGTTCAGCCGGTGATACGGGGACGGGGTCGCGGGGACGAGGCGGGCGACGAGGTCCTCGTCACCCAGCCGGACGAGGTCTATGAGCCCTCCAGCCCAACGGCCTTCTCCCCCTGCGGGAAGCGGGCGACGAACCGCCGCGAGAGCGTCTGCAGGAGGAGGAAGACGATGAAGAAGGTCAGCACCTTGTCGATCGGGTCCGAGAGGAGGCCTTGCTGGAGGACCGCGGTCTGGAGGTCCGAGCCGGCCTGCTGGAAGGCGGCGACCAGGAGGTCCGTCCCCGAGCCGGTCACCCCGCCGAAGACGACCGCGGCGATCGGGGCCGAGAT
>JAZDPM010000249.1:0-4655 GCA_043797725.1 Chloroflexota bacterium | reverse complement strand
TCCGCGACGCCTGGCGCTCGACACGGGACATCGTCCGGCGCGTCCTCCCCTACGTCGTGGTCGGCATCGGGATCGGCGCCCTGATCCACGGCTACGTCCCGACCGAGCTCGTCGTCTCGATCGGCGGCCGCGAGAACCCTCTCGCCGTCCCCGCCCTCGTGGCTCTCGGCGTGCCGCTCTACGCCAACGCCGCCGGGACGATCCCCATCGTCGAGGCGCTCATCGGCAAGGGCCTTCCGCTGGGCTCCGCCCTCGCGTTCATGATGGCCGTCACGGCCCTCTCGCTCCCCGAGATGGTGATCCTGCGGCGGGTCATGAAGCCGCGCCTGATCGCAGTGTTCGCGGGGGTGGTCGCCGCGGGCATCGTGGCCATCGGCTACCTCTTCAACCTCTTCGTCGCCTGAGAGGCCACCTGAAATGCCACCTGACATAGCTCGAAGGAGATCACCCGTGAAGAAGATCGAAGTCCTGGGGCCCGGCTGCGAGAACTGCAGGCGGCTGGAAGCAGCAGTCCGCGAGGCCGTCATGATGGCCGGCGTCGAGGCCGAGATCGTCAAGGTCACCGACTACGCCCAGATTGCGGCCCACGGCGTCCTGTCGACCCCGGGCCTCGTGATCGACGGCAAGGTGGTGAGCACCGGGCGGGTCCCCTCGGCCGGCAACATCGCGGTCTGGCTGAGCGCCGAGGGGGCGGGCGCCTGACGAGAGGCGACGCTCCCGGGTGCCCGGCGCGGCTGTTAAGAGACGCCGAGGGCGGGCCGGCTAGCCCCGCAGCACGTCCGGGGGCAGGAGCCAGCGCAGCTCGCCGGCGCCGGGCTCGAGGGGACGCTCGACGTCGATCCGGGCCAGCGCGCCCTTGCGCATGAGGATCGGCGCCCCGCCCACGAGCTCGGTGACGAGCTCCGAGAAGTCGGGGTCGTGGCCGACGACGATCGGCCGCCGGGGGCTGCCCGCGTCGTCGAGGATCACGTCGACGGTCGCGAGGTCCAGGGGCTCGCCGAGGCGCGGCTCGATGCGCACCGCGGCGCCGAGGAGGTCGGCGACGACCTCCGCGGTTTCCCGGGCGCGGACCAGCGGCGAGGTGATGACGGCGTCCGGCACGAAGCCTGCGGCGGCGAGGAACCGGCCCAGCCGCTCGGCCTGGCGCCGGCCCTTCTCGGTGAGCGGCCGGAGCTCGTCGGGCTGCTCCCAGGTCTCGCGGTCGCCCGCCTGGGCGTGACGCAGGAAGCAGAGCTCAACCACGACCGGCACCTCGCGGCTCATCGGGCGGATACGAGTTCGGCAAGCAGGTCGGCGGCCAGGACGGCCATCCTGGCCGCGATCCCGTCCCGGACGGCGAGGAACGCCGCGAGGCGCTCCCCGTCCGTTCCCGGCCCGGCCGCCGGGTCCGGGAACCCCTCGTGCGCGGTCCGCTTCGCCCCGGGGACGACGGGGCACGCCTCCCGCGCGTCGTCGCACACGGTGAGGACCAGGTCCCAGTCCTGGTCGATCATCCCGAGGATCGACTTCGAGCGGGCGCCGCTCCAGTCGATGCCGGCCTCGGCGAGCACGCGGATCGTCAGCGGGTGGACGCCGGCGGGGTGCGTGCCGGCGGACGCGGCCTCGATCCCGGGAATCCGGGCCAGGAACGCCTCCGCCATCTGGCTGCGGGCGGCGTTCCCCGTGCAGACGACGAGCACGCGGATCGGCGCCCCGGGAGCGGTCACGGGTTCAGGTCCTCGTGGCGGCCGGACGAGAGGAAGACGACATCCTCGGCGATGTTCGTGACGAGGTCGCCGACGCGCTCCATGTAGCGGGCCGCGATCAGGAGGCGCATCGAACGCTCCACGTTCCCGGGATCGGCCTTGGCGAGCTCGATCAGGCGATCCACCGCCCGATGGTAGAGCGCGTCGATCTCATCGTCCTTCACGGCCACGGCGCGGGCCGCGGCCGCGTCGGCGTCGACGAGCGCCCGCATCGTGGTGGCGAGGAACAGGGCTGCCAGGCGGCCCATCTCGGGGACTCCGACGTGCCCCTCCAGCGGCGCTTCGGGTGCCAGCTCGCGGGCGCGCTTCGCCACGTTCGCGACGGAGTCGCCGATCCGCTCCAGCTCGTAGCCGATCCGGTCCAGCGCCAGGAGGCAGCGGAGATCGCGGGCGACCGGCGCCTGGGTCGCGATCGTGAGGACGACGTGGTCCATCGCCTCCACCTGGAGGGAGTTGATCTCCTCGTCGCCCCGGATCACGAAGAGGGCCTTCTCGGCGTCGTGGGTCTCGAGGGCCTCCACGGTGAGGCGGATCCGCTCCTCGATGATGCTGCCCATTCGCAGGAGGATCTCCGTGATCGCGCGCTCCTCGCGGTCGAGCGGCTTGCGGGGGAGCGGCCCGACGGGCTGGGGGATCTCGCCCTCCACGGAGCGCAGGGTCTCCTCCACGTGGCGATTGGACGTGGGCTGCAGCTGGTGGTGCGGGTCTCGCTCCGTCATTCTTGCCTCCTGCCGGCTCAGCCGAAGCGCCCGGACACGTAGTCCTCGGTCAGCTGGTTGGTTGGGTTCGTGAACAGCTGGGCCGTCGGTCCCTGCTCCACGACGTAGCCGGCGCGATCGTCGGCCATGTTCAGGAAGACCGTGTAGTCGGACGCGCGGGCCGCCTGCTGCATGTTGTGGGTCACGATGATGATGGTGTACTCCTCCTGCAGCTCGCGCATCAGCTCCTCGATCTGGAGCGTCGCCCGCGGGTCCAGCGCCGAGCACGGCTCGTCCATCAGGATCATCTCGGGCTTCGTGGCGATCGCCCGGGCGATGCACAGCCGCTGCTGCTGCCCGCCGGAGAGGGCGTAGGCGTTCTGCTTCAGCTTGTCCTTGACGTCGCCCCACAGTGCCGCGCGGCGCAGGCAACTCTCCACGAGGTCGTCCAGGTTGCCCTTGGCGCCGTTCACGCGCGGTCCGAAGGCGACGTTGTCGTAGATCGATTTGGGGAACGGGTTGGCCTTCTGGAAGACCATCCCGATCCGCCGCCGGACCTCGACCGCGTCGACGTAGGGGGCATAGAGGTTCTCGCCGTGGAACAGAACCTCGCCCTCTACGCGGGTGCCCTCGATGAGATCGTTCATCCGGTTGACGGACCGGAGGAGCGTCGACTTGCCGCAGCCGGACGGCCCGATGATGGCGGTGATGCGATTGCGACGCAGGGAGACGTTGACGTCCTTCACGGCGCGGAACTTCCCGTAGTAGAAGTGGAAGTCGCGGAACTGGACCGCCGGCGTGGTCGGGTCGCCGTCGCCGGAGCGCGGGCCCGCCTCGTCCACGCGGATGGCGGTCGCCGGGGAAGTGGACTCGACCGACCGCTCCGTGTTGATGGTCATGGGATCTCCCTGGGAGGCCGGCCCGGTCACCATCTGCGCTCGAACCGGTTCCGGAGCAGGACCGCGACGGCGTTAGCCGCCAGCGTGACGACGAGGAGGACGATGATCGCCGCGGCCGTGAGGGCCCGGAACTCCTCCTGGGGCTTGCGCGCCCAGTCGTAGACGATCACCGGCAGGACCGTGTAGGGACCGCTGAGCGCCTCCGTCGCGGAGGCCCCCGTGTTCGAGAAGGAGCCGAGAACGGCGCCCGCCACGATGAGCGGCGCGGTCTCACCCAGCGCCCGCGAGAGCGCGAGGACCGTCCCGGTGAGGATGCCGGGCGCGGCCGCCGGCAGCAGCAGCTTGCGCACGACCTGCCAGCGTGAGGCCCCGATCCCGAAGCCGGCCTCCCGGATCGTGCCGGGGACGGCGCGGAGGGCCTCGCTCGTGGTGATGACCACGATCGGCAGGACTAGGACGGAGAGGGTGAGAGCCGCGGAGATGAGGTTGCGGCCGTTGCCGATCCCGATCGCCGAGAGGGCCGCGACGAAGACGCTCAACCCCAGGAGCCCGAAGACGACCGAGGGCACGCCGGCCAGGTTGCGGACGTTCAGGACGATGAGCCGCGTGAGGCGGTTGTCGGGAGCGTATTCCTCGAGGTAGACCGCCGTCGCGACCCCGAGCGGGAACGCCATGAGCGTGACCAGGACGGCCAGGATCGCCGACCCGATGACGCCCTGGAGGACGCCCGCCCTGGCCGGGTTGCTGGAGAGGCCCGAGGTCAGGAAATCGACGCCCCGTTCGCCCAAGACGGGGAGGGCCTTCGTGAGCTGGTCGTAGACCAGCACCAGGAGCGTCGCCAGCGTGAGGAGGAGCGAGAGGACGAGCACGACCTGGAGGACGGTGCCCGCCCAGTCGCGCGACTGGGCGCGGAGCGACCCTCGGACTGTGGCGGCGGCGGACGAGGTTGCCATCGCGCGCTCCTAGTACTTCTGCCTGGTTCGCCGGACGACGACGTCGGCGACGGCGTTGAGGAGGAAGGTCGCGCCGAACAGCAGCAGCCCCACGAAGAAGAGGCTCAGGTAGGCCGCCGAGTTGCCCGTGACCTGGTCCGAGCCGGTCGCGAGCGAGGCCATCGCGGCGGTCAGCGTCTGGCCCGGGCCGAGCGGATTGATCGTCCGCAGCGACCCGCCGGTGGCCCCGGCGGCCACGGCAACGACCATCGTCTCGCCGATCGTGCGCGAGATGGCCAGGATCAGTGCCGCCATGATCCCGGAGACCGCGGCCGGCAGGACCACCCGCACCGTCGTCGTGATCCGCCGGGCGCCGAGTCC
>JAZDPM010000244.1:0-2958 GCA_043797725.1 Chloroflexota bacterium | reverse complement strand
GTCATCCTCCTCGTCGGCGTCGGCCTCTTCGCGGCCCCGTCTCTCCTCAAGGGGATCGGCGGCGGTGGCGACCAGGCAAGCCCCACGCCCGCCCCGTCGGCGTCGGTCGCCCCCACGGGCGCGCCGGGCCCCACGGCGGTGCCGACGCCCGGGCAGGTCGTGCACGTCGTGAAGTCGGGGGACACGCTCTTGAAGATCGCGGCGATCTACGGCGTCACCGTCGACCAGATCATTGCCGCCAACCCGACGATCAAGAACCCGAACAAGATCACGGCCGGCGACAAGATCGTCATCCCGCAGCCGCTCCCGTCCGAGATCGTCGACGTGGAGATCACGCCCGCTCCATAGGGGCGCCCCGACGGCGGAGCGCGGCCGCTCGCACGGCCCCTGCGGCGGCCATGGCCGGTCTGTCCGTCGCGGCTCGTCCGTTCGCGCGGCCGTCCGCGCGGCCGCCAGCGCGGCCCCTCCCCGCGGAATCGCACGTGAAGTACACACTCCGGGGACCAGATGCGGCCTCGATCCCCGTGACGGACCTCCCGACGATCGCCGGACCGAGGCGCGGGGCCGCCACGAGCACGGAGCACGCGGGTCCGGCCGCGCGGTAGCGTGCCGAGAGGGGCGGCCGGCCGGGTCTCGACCCCGCCGAAGGTGCGCGGGCGGGTGGTCGTGTTCAGATGACGTGTAATCCTGCAGATTCGCGACAGGTTGGCAGCCCGGTAGCCGGCCGGATGGGCACGAGCGGGCGCGGCCCCGACACCGGTCGGCCGTCGCCGGGCCGGCAGCACCACGCCGCCGGACGGCGGAGACCGCGAGCCAGGCAGGTGCGGCCCGGCGCAGATCCCGGCGGGCGTGATCCCAGCGGCGCGGCGGCCAAGATCGCGAGGCCGGTCGGTGCGGCCCCGCGAGGCCTCCCGGCGGCCGGTGGCCCTAGCGGCGCGGCGTCAGGTTGATCGAGGTTATCTTGCCGGTCTCGACCCGGAAGGCCGCGTCAAGGTACTGCGAGGGCGCGCCCGGCCGCAGGACGAGCACGTCCGCCTGCCAGGTGTTGCCCATGTCCTTCACATCGCCGGGGACCATCTTGAGGCCCGCGTCGGCGCGGAGGAACCAGCCGCTCACCTGGTCGAAGCCACGCAGTGTCCGGGCGCTGTCGCCGACGTGGACGCGCATCTCGACGCGTTCGTCCATCAGCGCAACGGCGCGGTCACGCGCACCCGCGTTCAACTCCTCGAAGAAGACTTCCATCGTGTCAACGGCACCCATGGCCCGAGTCTAGCCGAAGCGCGCCCCGGGCACGGTGGGCCGCCACGATGGGCCGCCAGGGAGGCCGCGGGCGCGCCCCGGGCTCAAGCGGCGCGGGCGCGGCCGGCGCGTCGGCACGGTCGGACCGGGGCGTCGTGCCGGGGGCCCGGCCCGCCCGGCCTCAGAACCCTCCGCCTGCGCCTCCTCCTCCGCCGCCCGACGAGCCCCCCGAGAAGCCGCCGCCGCTCCCCGAGGAGGACGGCGTGTTCCCGATGGTCCCGAGGGCGGCGAACATCCCGCCCAGATTCGGGATCGCCGAGCCCGCCATCACGCCGGGGGCGACCCCGCCCCAGCCGCCCTCGCCGCCACCCCTGCCCGAGGGCCCGTACCAGAGCGGGAGGTACGCCGAGCCCGTCCTCCCGGCCCGGAGGTCCTGCATGCTCCGCTTCAGGACCTCCTCCGCCTGGCTCTGCAGCCCCAGGGCGACCGACCAGACGACGGCGCGATCGGGCGTCTCGAGCCACGCTAGGCGCGGATCCTTGACCACCTCGTCCATCGATCGGGCAACGACAAGGACGGCCTGCAGGGTTCGCCGATACGCCGCGAGCATCACCCTGAGCGTGGCCCCGGTCATGGTCCGGGCCGGCATGGCCCCGGCGACGATGAACGCGAAGACGCCGGCGGCGCCCAGGCCCAGCGCGAGGAGCGTGAAACCGCCCGACGGGATGATCGACCCGACCCAGACGGCGATGAACGCTGCGCAGACTTCGGCCACCCCGATGATCCGCCAGCGGTTGATGACCTTCGCGGGCGCGTTCGTGAACCAGCCGCGCCGCACCAGCTCGGCCTCCAGCCGCTCGTCGAACCCGGAGACGGACTTCCCGAACTGGAGAAGGGCCGCCTTGTCGAGGACGCGCACGCCATCCTCGGCCGAGGCCTGGTCGCGGAGCTCGTCGAGGGCATACTCCTCGGCCCGCGACATCGGGTTGCGCCGGTTCAGCCGGACCCGCGGGTCGTCCAGGCCGGGGTGGTGGAGCTCCACGGTCACCTCGTCGGCGCCGAGAAGCCGGTCCCTCGATCTGAACGCCAGCTCGTCGCGGGACGCGAGGTCGAGAAGGGCAGTCGTCAACGTCCGGCGCGAGGATTGCCCGTCATGGATCAGCGCTCCGCCCGCCGCCGTCAGCTCGGCCGGCGGTGCCGGCAGGTAGATGGACGGGCTGTCGACGACGTACGGGTCGCGGCCATAGCGCCGCCAGTTGAAGAGGGCCCAGCCGGACAGGATCAGGAAGCTCCCGAGGCCGCCGACGATCCCGATGAAGGCGTCAACCTGGCGCGCGATCTGCAGCCGGGTCGCGCTCTCGGCCGTCGCGGCGCCGTCGATCCGGGCCAGGGCGACGAGAAGCGCGTCGTCGAACCGCTGGTCGCGCAGGAGCGGGAGCATGTCGTTCTCGTAGATCTGCTGGCGTTGTTCGTTCGTCAGGTAGAGAGCGCGAAAGCCGGGCGCCGCGTACAGCTGGACCTGCCCACGGATCCGCCCGCCCGCTTCCGTGTAGGCGTTCACCAGGATCGCCAGCCCGTCGTCGAAGCCCTGGCGGCCGACGCCCCACTGGTCGATGAGGTCGATCGCGTCCTCTTCAGTCGATTCGGTCGTCGCGCCCGGCTTGACCTGGGTGTAGACCACAACCTCCGCGCCGGTCCGCTCCTCGATCCGGTCGATGA
>JAZDPM010000234.1:0-9183 GCA_043797725.1 Chloroflexota bacterium | reverse complement strand
TCCGACGACTACCGCTACTTCCCCGAGCCGGACCTGCCGCCCCTCCACCTCGACGCGGCATGGCTGGACGCGCTGCGGGCCGCGCTCCCGGAGCTGCCGGCCGCCCGCCGGGCCCGCTACGTGGGCGAGCTGGGCCTCTCGCCGTACGACGCGGCCGTCCTGGCCAACGACGAGGCGATGCACCGCGCCTTCGAGGCGATCCGGGCGACGGACCCGAACCTGCCCGCGAAGGAGATCGCCAACTTCGTCACGGGCGACTACGGCCGGGCCCTCAAGGAGACCGAGGCTCGCACTGCCGCCGGCCTGGCCGGCCGGGCCGACGCCGCGTCGCTCGCCCACGTGCTCGGCGAGGTGCTGGCCGGGCGCCTCTCCCGGCCGAATGCCAGGGAGGTCGTGATCGAGCACATCGCCAGCGGCGCCCCGGCGGCCGGGATCGTCGCCGCGCGCGGCTTCACCCAGATCTCGGACAGCGGGGCCGTCGAGCGGCTCGTCGACGACGTCATCGCGGCGAACCCGGCCGCGGTCGCGGACTACCGGGCCGGAAAAGCCCAGGCCGTCGGCTACCTCGTGGGCCAGGTGATGAAGGCGTCGCGCGGCCAGGCCAACGCGGCCCTCGTCACGGCGGCGCTCCGGGAGCGGCTGGGGTCGCCTGACGCCGTCGGGGAGGGTCCCCGGTGAGCCTTCCAGGGTACGCGCTCGTCATCGCCGGCGTCGTCCTCTTCGCCCTCGGCTACGCGCGCGCCCGCGACCCCTGGCGCCGCTACCGGGCGCTGAAGGCACAGGACGACAACGCGGCCCGCTACCGGGCCTGGCGCGGCGGGGCGTCGTCGGCCGCCGAGGGCAAGACCGGCGCCTCGGTCGCGATGGCGATGCTGCGCCGCGAGGCCCGGGCGTGGGCCGCCGTCGCCACGGTGGGCGTTTGTTTCGTGGTCGTCGGGTTCATGGTCGCCACGGGCTGACGGGCTGACGGGCTGACGCCGGCGACGGACGCGCGCGGCGCAGTCCGCAGGGTTCATGTCGGGACCGTTGCACGGGCCTTGTCGTGACGTGCATACTCCACTCGAACCGGATTTCCGGCCCCTCGATCGCCCCGCCGGAGGCGGGAAGCGATCCCCACTCACGCCCCGCAGCTCCCGGCCGGGCCCCGGTCGTGACGCGCGGGTCGCGCAAAAGGAGGAGAGTCCTTGCGCACGCCTCGTGGGCTGCTCGTTTCGCTCGCAGCAGCCTCAATTCTGGTCGCCGCCTGTGGCGGCGGCGCCACGCCAACTCCGGCCCCGACGGCCGCTCCGACGGCCGCCCCGACGGCCGCCCCGACGGCCGCCCCGACGGCCAGCCCGGTTGCCTGGAAGGCCTGCCAGGTGTCCGACACCGGCGGCATCGACGACAAGAGCTTCAACCAGAACGCCTGGAAGGGCATGCAGGACGCCCAGGCGAAGCTCGGCATCGAGGTCAAGTTCCTCGAGTCGCGCACCGCGGCCGACTACGAGAAGAACATCAACCAGTTCGTCAGCGAAGGCTGCGACATGATCGTGACCGTCGGGTTCCTCCTCGGCGACGCCACCAAGGTCGCCGCCGAAGCGAACCCGGGTGTCCGGTTCGCCATCGTCGACTACGCCTACGACCCGGCCATCGCGAACACCGAGGGCCTGGTCTACAGCACCAACGAAGCTGCCATGCTCGTCGGCTACGTCTCCGCCGGGATGTCGAAGTCCGGCGTCATGGGCACGTTCGGCGGCATCAACATCGGCGGCCCGGTGACCGACTTCATGGACGGCTTCGTGGCCGGTGCCAACTACTACAACGCGGAGAAGGGCACGAAGGTTCGCGTGCTCGGCTGGGATGCCGTCAAGAAGGAAGGCTCCTTCACGGGCAACTTCGACTCCACGGACGACGCCAAGGCCCTGACGGTCCCGATGCTGCAGGAAGGCGCCGACGTCATCCTGCCGGTCGGTGGTCCGATCGGTGGTGGCGCCTACGCGGCACTGCAGGAATCCGCTGCCGTCGACTACGGCATCGGCGTCGACGTCGACTGGGTCCAGACGGCCCCCCAGTACACCGACATCCTGCTCACCAGCATCCTCAAGAAGATCGACGTCTCGGTCGCCGCGGCGATCGAGCGCGCCTTCAAGATGGAGCCCGCGAGCCCGGTCTTCGTGAGCACGCTCGCCAACGGCGGCGTGGACATGGGCCCCTTCAACGCCTTCGACTCGGCAGTTCCCCAGGAGCTGAAGGACGGCGCCGCCGCCCTGAAGGCGAAGATCATCTCCGGCGAGGTGAAGGTAGCGGACTACTTCACCGCCCAGTAGTCGATCGTCACCCGATCGACCGACCCGGACAGGCGGCGCCTCTCGAGGCGCCGCCTGTCCGCACACTGCCCAGGGTGAGGGAGACGTGAAGCTCGAGCTGCGCGGGATCACCAAGCGCTTCCCCGGGGTCATCGCCAACGAGGGTGTCGACCTGATGGTCGAGCCCGCCCAGATCCACGCGCTTCTCGGTGAGAACGGCGCCGGCAAGACGACGCTCATGAACGTCCTCTACGGCCTGTACAAGCAGGACGAGGGGGAGGTCCTCGTCGACGGTTCGCCGGTCGCATTCCGCGACCCGGGCGACGCGATCAAGGCCGGCATCGGCATGGTCCACCAGCACTTCATGCTGGTCCCCGTCTTCTCCGTGACCGAGAACGTCATGCTCGGCGTGGAGTCGACGCGCGGTCCGCTGAAGATCCTCGACAGGGCCGCCGCGCGGGCCCAGATCGTGGAGATCTCCGACCGGCACAACCTTCACGTCGACCCGGACGCCCTCGTCGAGGACCTGCCGGTGGGGGTCCGCCAACGGGTCGAGATCATCAAGACGCTCTACCGCCGATCGAACCTGCTCATCCTCGACGAGCCGTCGGCCGTCCTGACGCCGCAGGAGACGGAAGAGCTCTTCGGGATCATGCGCTCGCTGCAGGCCGGGGGCACCTCGATCATCTTCATCACCCACAAGCTCAACGAGGTGCTGGAGATCGCCGACCGGATCACGGTGCTGCGCCGCGGCAAGGTCGTCGGATCCGCGGTCCCGGCGGAGGCGACCCAGCAGTCGCTGGCCCAGATGATGGTCGGACGGCCCGTCGAGCTCGAAGTGGAGAAGGGACCGCCGACACCTGGCGAGCCGGTCCTGGAGATCGCCGGGCTCTCTGCCAGCGACGACCGGGGTCACCCGGCCGTCCGCGACCTGGACCTTGTCGTCCACGCGGGAGAGATCGTCGCGGTGGCCGGCGTCCAGGGCAACGGCCAGACCGAGCTCGTCGAGGCGATCACCGGCCTCCGCCGCGCGACCGGCGGGTCGATCGCGATCAACGGCCGGAAGATCCACCCGAACCCACGCCGCATCTTCGAGGCCGGCGTGGCGCACGTGCCGGAGGACCGCCTGGAGGAGGGGCTGGTGCCGGCCTTCACGATCGCCGAGAACCTCGTCCTCAACACGTACTACCTGCCGCCCTTCGCGGATGGCGTCCGCCTTCACCGCGACGCGATCCTGGCCACGGCCACCGAGCTGGTCGAGCAGTTCGACATCCGGACGCCGGGCGTCTTCAACGAGGCTGCCAACCTCTCCGGCGGCAACCAGCAGAAGGTCATCGTGGCCCGCGAGTTCTCCCGCCCCATCAAGCTACTCGTCGCCGCCCAGCCGACCCGCGGGTTGGACGTGGGCTCGATCGAGTACATCCATCGCCGAATCGTCGAGAAGCGCGATGAAGGAGCGGCGGTTCTGATCGTCTCGACGGAGCTGGACGAAGTCCTGGCCCTGGGCGACCGGATCGCCGTCATGTACCGGGGTCGTATCGTCGCGATTCTCGATCCGGCGGAGGCGACGCCGGAGCGGCTCGGCCTCTACATGGGTGGCGCGGTCGTCCCGACCGAGGCGGACCAGCCGGCCCAGGCCGGCGATCCTTCGCCTCCGCCGGATGCAGGAGCGGCGAGCGTCTCGGCTGGAGGGCCCCCGGCATGAGCGACGAGCGGCCGGTGCCGACGATCCTCGACGAGGAGGAGCTGCCCGCCGCCCCGCAGGGCGAGCCCGGCCGGCTTCGGGGCGTGGCCCGGCGGCTGCTCGTCCCGATCCTCGCCGTCGGCACGGCCCTCGTCATCGGGGCACTCGTGATCGTGTTCTCGGACCAGGTGCTCGTGGGGCTGTGGGTGAGCGATCCCGCGCGGGCCGTCGGGGAGTCGATCAAGGCCGTTGCCGACGGCTACGGGGCCCTCTTCGCCGGCGGGCTGGGCAACCCCGAGACCTACGTCGCGGCGTTCTCGTCGGGCGACGTGAACCAGGTCGTGCGGGCCTTCAATCCCATCAGCGAGTCGCTCCTCGCGGCCACCCCGTTGATCTTCACCGGCCTCGCGGTCGCCCTCGGCTTCCGGAGTGGCCTCTTCAACATCGGCGCCGAGGGCCAGCTGTACGTGGGCGCGATCGTCGGCACGTTCGTCGGGTTCACGGTCCACGGGCTGCCGCTCTTCGTCCACCTGCCGCTGGCGATCGGGGCCGGGTTCCTCGGCGGCGCCCTGTGGGGCTTCATCCCCGGACTCCTGAAGGCCCGGACGGGGGCCCACGAAGTCATCGTCACCATCATGCTCAACTACGTCTCGTACCAGCTGGTCATCTGGGTGCTGCGCCAGAGCTGGTACCAGCGACCCGGTCGCAGCGACCCGGTCTCGCCGATCGTCGACCCGTCGGCGATCATCCCCCCGATCATCGAGGGGCTCCGGCTCAACTGGGGGTTCGTCCTGGCCCTGCTCGCCGCGGCCTTCGTGTCGTGGCTCCTGTTCCGCTCCACTCTCGGCTTCGAGTTCCGGGCGGTAGGGCTCAATCCGTCGGCGGCGCGCTATGCCGGCATGAGCATCTCGAAGACCCTGATCCTCACGATGGCGGTCTGCGGCGGGCTTGCCGGCCTGGCCGGCACGACGGAGATCCTCGGCGTGACCAAGGCCCTGACGCCCGGCTTCTCGCCCGGCTACGGCTTTGACGGGATCGCCATCGCGCTCCTCGGCGGGTCCACGCCGCTCGGCGTCGTCCTGGCGGCGCTGCTGTTCGGCGTGCTCCGCGCGGGTGCGACGCCGATGCAGGCCGCGACGGGGATCCCCATCGACCTGGTCGTCGTGATCCAGGCGCTGGTCATCATGTTCGTCGCGGCCCCGGCGCTCATCCGTGAGCTGTACCGGATCAAGGCGAGACGGACGACGGGGACGGAGATCATGGCACAGGGGTGGCGGGCGTGAGCGCGGCGGCTGCGATGACGACAGCGTCGAGCGGCATCAGCCGCCGCGCGATCGGCCTCGCCACCTTCTACTTCGGCCTCGCGGCGATCCTCGTGCTCGTGTTCGGGGCGGGCATAGAGTCGGGCGACGAGACGATCTTCGGGCTCAACCTGGGAGCCGACCCGGCGATCAGGCTGCCCGATCTGGTCGTGCCATCGGGCCCGGTCGTCTACCTCATGGCCGGGGTTGCGGCCTTCTGCGGCGCGCTCCAGCTGACGCGGGCCATCGGCGCCAGGTGGGCGATCCTGATCACGATCGCGCTGATCGCCTTCGTCTTCGGGTTCCTGACCTGGACCGCGGCCGGCAAGTCGATGAGCCTGGTCGGCGTCTTCCAGACGACCCTATACCGGGCGGTGCCGATCACCTTCGGCGCCCTGTCGGGCGTGCTCTGCGAGCGGTCCGGCGTGGTGAACATCGCGATCGAGGGAATGCTGCTCTCGGGAGCCTTCACGGCGGCCGTGGTCGCGAGCGCCACGGGCAACAACTGGCTCGGGGTGATCGGCGCGGTGATCGCCGGCGCGCTCCTGGCGACGGTCCTGGCGGTCCTCTCGATTCGCTACCGGGTCAACCAGATCATCGCCGGCACCGTGATCAACATCTTCGCGGTGGGGTTGACGAGCTTCCTGTCGACCCGGGTGCTGCAGCAGAACCAGGCCCTCAACACGCCACCGCGCTTCAGCCCGATCGCAGTCCCGATCCTCTCGGACATCCCGCTCATCGGGCCGATCTTCTTCTCCGGCAACTTCTTCACCTACGCGGTGTTTGCTCTCATCGTGGTGATCCACTTCGCGCTCTTCAAGACGAGGTACGGCCTCCGCGTGCGCGCCGTAGGCGAGCATCCGCGGGCAGCCGACACCGTCGGCATCAACGTGACCTTCACGCGCTACCGCAACGTGATCCTGGGGGGCATGGTGGCCGGCCTGGGCGGGGCGTACTTCACCGTCGGGTCGACCGGCTCGTTCGAGCGCGAGATGACCGCCGGCCGCGGCTTCATCGGCCTGGCCGCGATGATCTTCGGCGGCTGGACGCCCGTTGGCGCCTTCCTGGCCAGCCTGGTCTTCGGCTTCGCCGACGCGCTGCAGAGCCGGCTCTCGATCCTGGGGTCACCGGTCCCCTCGGAGTTCCTGCTCATGGTCCCCTACATCACAACGATCGTCGTCGTGGCCGGGCTCGTGGGCAGGGTTCGCATGCCTGCCGCGGACGGGCAGCCGTACGTGAAGGAGTGACCGGGGAGGGGACCGTGGCGGCATCGGGGCGCGCAGGGCCGCGGGGCGTCCCGCCGGGTGCGGTCCAACCGGCCGCCGCGGATGCCGGTCCGGCCGGCGGGCCGCGACCGATCGTCCTCGACTGCGATCCCGGCCACGACGACGCCCTCGCGATCACCCTCGCCCTCGCGCGGCCGGAGCTCGACCTCCTCGGGATCACGACAGTCGGCGGCAACTCGCCGCTGGCCAACACGACCCGCAACGCGCTGCGGGTCCTCGCCCTGCTGGGGCGGAGCGACGTCCCGGTCGCCGCGGGGGCGGAGCGTGCGCTGCTGCGCGACGCCTGGACTCCGGTCGAGTTCCACGGCGAGAGCGGTCTCGACGGCGCAGATCTCCCGCAACCGGACGCCAGCCCGCGTCCGGAGGGGGCGCTCGCGCTGACGGAGTCGCTGATCGGGGGCGCCGGACGGCCGGTGACGCTCGTCGCGACGGCTCCCCTGACGAACGTGGCTCTCCTGCTGCGCGCCCGCCCGCGCATCCGGGAGGGCATCGAGCGGATCTGCCTGATGGGCGGCTCGCTGGGGGAGGGGAACACCACCGCGGCCGCGGAGTTCAACATCTGGCAGGACCCGGAGGCCGCCGCGATCGTCTTGGAGAGCGGCGTCCCGGTCTCGATGATGGGCCTCGACGTGACCCACCGGGCGCTCTTCCTGGAGCCCGACGTGGCTCGCCTGGAAGCGCTGGACACCCGGATCGCCCGCGTCTGGGTGGACCTCCTGCGCTTCTTCGCGGTCTACCACCGCCGCCGGTACGGCTGGGACGGCTCGCCGATCCACGACGCCGTTGCGGTCGCCCACCTGGCGCTGCCGGGGCTCGTGACGACGCGTCTCCTGCGCGTGGACGTGGAGACGGCCGGCGACCTGACCCGGGGCCGGACGGTCGCGGACGCGGAGGGCCTGCGGGGGCTCCCGGCGAACGTCGAGGTCGGCGTCGACATCGACCGGGCGCGGTTCGTGGACCTGCTCGTGGAGGCGATCGCCTCGTTCGGCTGAGCGGCCGGGTTCGGCTCCGGGCGCAGGCCGGCCCGTCGCCCTTCAGCGCTCGCCGCGGCGCAGCTCGCCGAGCCGCGCGTCGGAGATCCCCAGGTGATGCGCCAGCTCGTGGCGAAGCGTCTCCTCGACGCCGCTGACGAGTGCCGCCGGGCTGCGGTACGAGCGCTCCAGGGGCCCGCGGTAGAGGGTGATCACGCTCGGGATGGCGGCGTGGCTCGCTCCGAACACCGTCCGGGGCACGCCCCGGTAGAGGCCCAGCAATCCCGCCGCTCCCGTGGAGGCGAGCTCCTCCTCCGACGCCTCGTCGGCGATCATCACGGCGACGGTCGCGAGCTGCTCCCGGTACGCGGGAGGCAGCCGGTCGATCGCCGCGGTCAGGGCGACCTCGAACGGGTCGGGAGCCGCGGATCCGGGCGCGCGTCCGTCTTCATCCATGGGACGAGCAGCCTAGCGCAGGTTGGCCGGCCGAGCGCCTGCGGCCCCCGGGCGCCCGGCCGGCCCGTCGAGCTGGCCCGCAATTGGGTCGCACGGCGGGAGCGACTCGTTGACATACGCCATATGTGGCGCACAATGCGGCCATGGACAAGACCACGCTCTACCTGACTCCGGAATTGCGCCGGCGTCTTCGCGAGGCCGCCCGTCGCACCGGTCGCCGGCAGGCTGACATGATCCGTTCGGCGCTCGATGCGTACCTCGACGATGGCCAGGCGAATCGACCGCAGTCGATCGGGAGCGGCGAGGACGGCGCGCTGGACGCGGAAGGCACGGAAGCCTGGCTCCGCGAGCGCTGGCGCGACCGGTGATCACGCTCGACACGTCAGCGCTGTATGCGCTGCTGAATCGCCGCGATCCAGCTCATGCGGCCGCGGTGGAGACACTCAACAGCGATCCCGGGCCCTACCTGGTGCCGGCCGCAACGCTGGGCGAGATCGCCTTCCTCGTCGAGGAACGCCTCGGGATGCGGGTGCTTGATCTTCTGCTTGCCGACCTCGAGTCGGGCGCCTACACGCTCGACTGCGGCGAGCCCGACTTGGCGCGCGCGCGGGAACTCGTCCGGCGGTACGAGGACCTGTCACTCGGCTACGTCGACGCCGCCGTCATCGCCTGCGCGGAGCGCAGCGGTGGACGCGTCATGACCTTCGATCTGCACGACTTCGGTGCAGTCGCCGCCGAAGGGACGATCACGATCCTTCCGGCGGCGCCGCAGTAGACAGGTCGTCGGTCCGGCTGGGGTGCGCCCGGCGGGGATCCGTTTGCGCCGGTCCGGTGTCAGTCCGCGAGGTCCGATCACGCGGCCGCCGTCCTCGCCCCGTCGCGGCGCCTGCGCCGGTACCATTGACCTCCCGTGACGACCCTCGCCTCCAACGACTTCGTCCATCTCCACGTCCACTCGGAGTTCTCCCTCCTTGATGGCCTCGGTCGCATCGGCGATCTCGTCGACGAGGCCGAGCGCCTGGGCTTCGATTCCCTGGCCCTGACCGATCACGGCGCCCTCTACGGCGCGGTCGCCTTCTACCAGGCCGCCAGGGCCAAGGGGATCAAGCCGATCATCGGCGTGGAGACGTACGTCGCCCGCCGCTCCATGCGCGACCGCGAGGGCAAGGCCGACGCGCAGCCGTTCCACCTCGTCCTCCT
>JAZDPM010000206.1:0-4648 GCA_043797725.1 Chloroflexota bacterium | reverse complement strand
GAACAGGACGTTGAACTCGACCACGAGCGTCAGCACGGTGAAGGCGAGCCAGGGGATGATCAGCGAGCGCAGGCCGCCGCCGGGCACCCGCAGCAACGCTGTGCCGACCACCAGGAGCCAGGCGAAGAAGACCACCGAGATCCCGAAATTGTCCATCTCCGCGTCCCCTATTCCCAGCCCGACGTGAGGGTGTCGCCGATGCCCGTCGAATCTGGGCGCACGCGACCGCGAACGGAACGGCACGGCATGGGCAAATGCGGCCAACGGCCGCCCCTAAGTGAGCCATCCGTCGTGGCCGATTCGGCGACGGTCGCCGACAATCAGGCAACGGATGTCGGAATCGGGGCAACGGGCGTCGGCTGGGCAACGACGGTCGTGGGGAAGGTGGGGGTGAGCCCGCCCGGGCGCGAGCCTCAGGCGGGGTCGGGCCCTCCACTTCCGCGTGATCGGGCGCGCACCCGGGCCAGGCCGCGCCCAACGCCGTGGCCGATCAGGACCGGGGGCATGAACCACACGGTGGCGATGACGCCCTGCACGGGATCGATCGGGACGGGGTTGCCGGCGACGGAGGCGATGATCGGGATCGCCACCATGCCCGCGAGGACGCCGAGCACCACGAAGCCGAGCCCCGACCAGCCGCGGGCGAGGAAGCTCGTACCGAGGCCGGCACCCGCGAGCAGGACCGGCGAGACGAGGATGCCGTCGATCGCGCACGTGGCGCTGAGGCCCTGGGTGGCGCACCCCAGGAGGGCCCCGCCGAAGAGCGCGAGGGGACAGGCGGCGGCGACGATGACGAGCGCCACGAGGCGCCGCAGCAGCGTCCCGACCTCCGCGTCCACGTCCACCTCCCCTCGGAAGCCATCATGCGTTGTGGCGGTCCCGCCGGCAAGGCGGTGTGCTCGTCGGTACCTCCGTTGCGCATCGACCCCCGCCGAGGTCAGGTACCCGGCTGGGGTCGGGCAGCCCGAGGGCCTGGAGGCGGCGGAGAGCCTGGCAGACGGTCGCCCTGGCCCGGAGCGCCGCGGGACCGGCGGTCCCCCGGATCGGAGCGCCGCGGGACGGCCTTGCGTCCAACGCACCACCGGGCGGGGGGTGGTGGCTCGCCGGCAGGTTCTCGGCGGTCGGACGCAAGGAACCTGCCAGCCGGGTGGCCCGGCCCAGTCCGGCGGCCCTCTCTGGCCCGACCGGGGCAGGAATGCCGCCGGCCGACGCACGGATCCTGCCGGCGGGCCCGCCGGCCGTTCCAGGGGGCGCGCGGTCATGCGTTCAACGCAAGGCCGGCAGGTGAGCGGTCAGGGGCGCGGGCCGTAGGGCCAGAGGCACCGAATCCGCCATCCTTCCCGATTGGTGACCGACGGCCCGGCCCGGCGCGGTGGGAATTGCCCTTGGCGGCGACGCCGGGCAGCCCGAACCTGTGGCCGAGACCACTCGCTCGGAGAGGTGCGATGGCCGACGCCACGTCGCGAGGCGCGTATCGGCAGCTGACCGACCGCCTGAACCGCTTCCCGCAGGGCGCCCCTCGGCATGCGATGCGTGCCTCGTCTCCGCGATCATTGACTGACACACCAGTCAGCAGTATGATGCAGACTGAACCCTCAGTCAGCGCGAGGTCGACCATGGCCCCAGGTACCCCCGGCGGCGACGGTGCGCGCGAGGCGGCCCGGGCGGCGGCCAGGGCGCGGATCCTCGCGACGGCCCGAACCCTGTTCGCCAGCCGCGGCTTCGCTGCCTGCCGGGTGGCCGATGTCGCGCGGCAGGCGGGAATGAGCCCGGCGAACGTCTACTGGCACTTCGATTCGAAGGACGCGATCCTCCGAGCCATCCTCGGCGAGGGGTTCGCGAACCTGGAGGCGATGGCTGCGGCCATCGCCGACGAGTACGGCCCCGCCCGCCGCAAGCTGGGCCTCCTAGTCGAGCGGACGCTGGCCCTGTACGAGGCCAACGCGGAGTTCACGGTCATCCTCGGGGGGCTGAAGGGCGAGGGCGGGCGCGAGCTCATCCGCTCCCTCGGCTTCGACCTGCCGGAGATCGAGGGTCGGTCCCGCGCGAACCTTCGGCGGGTCTTCGCCGAGGCGCGATCGGAGAGGGCGGTCGAGGCCGCCGACCCCGATCTCCTGGTCGCGTTCTACCTGGCCTTCTTCGACGGCCTCCTCATCGCCCACCGCGACCTGTGGCCGGCCCTGCCGCCGGACGCGCTCCGCGACGCCGCCCTGCGCCTGGTGGGGTTTCGGCCGGCCGGCTGACGGGAGGCGCTGCCCAGGGGCGGTGGACGTCGCAGCTACTGCACCTCACCCAGATGCGTGGCGTCGAGGCGGTCGTCTGGGCATGGGCGGCTGGACGCGCCTGCGGGCGCCGGCCTTCGAGATCGGGCTGAAGAGGTATGCGCGGACATCGTCCTTGCCGAACCACCCGAGTTCATCGGCATGTGCGGGGCCGGGGCCCAGACGCCCGACGATGTGGCGCGAATGATCGGCCTGGGCGTTGGGGGGGCACCGGATCCTCCAGCACCATCCTGCGGGCCGCCGACCCGATCGCGCAGACACCCCGGGCGGCGCCCCGATTCCCGAGCAGCGCCACGAACGCGAGCGCGGCTCACCCACCGCACACGACGGGCGCGCGGCAGGGGAGCATGGCCGCTCCGAGGAGCGGGCGGCGATTGGTGGGGGCTTCAGGCTTTTGGCTGGTTGCCGTCGCGGCCACGGCCGAGCTCGCCGCGGACGGCGGCCGCGCCATGGACGGCGGACCAGGCGGTGACGGCGTCGGCGAGGGCCACCGATCCGGGGCGGACGGCGAGCCGGTCCTGTGCGCCGCGGATCCCCGGGCCGAGCTCCGAGAGGTGACCGCGATAGGCGGGCTTGTCCCCGTTCGACCGGTCGATCGGCGGATAGACGTCGAAATAGCCGTCGCTGCTCACGACGATGGTCGCGTCAGGCGAAGAGAAGGGTGTTCGAGCCATGGTGAGGATTCCGATCCGTCGCGCGCTTCGGACTGGCGAATGGAAGCCCGGCGCATGGCAACTGGCCCCCACCATCGGGCCCCGGCGCGATTCCGTCAAACGGGCGGCCCGATTCAGGACGCCCGGTCAGGCGCGTCCGTCTCCATCGGATCAGCTTCGGCTCGATCGGCCGCCATCGCCACCGCTTCCTCGAGGTGGACCTCCGGGTTCCCGGCGCGGATCTCTGTTCATGGGGAGGCCGGATCCGCGCCACAATCCGCTCCATGGGCAGGTCCGGGGTGCGCTGCAGCCGACAGTCCGCGCGCGACCGCGGGCGCGACCACGGGCGCGCGGTGCGCAGCCGATGACGCGCCGGTACGTGTTGCGCCTCCGCCGGCCGCGGTTCCGGGGGATCCGGACGCCGGTCGTGACGGCGCGCCAGAGTGCCGGACGGTTGGCTCTGCTCGGGATCGGGTCGGCCGCCCTTGTCGTCTTCGTCTGGGCGGGCACGACGCAGACGCTCACCGGGCAGCAGATCGCAGACCTGGTCCTCTACGGACGATTCGCGGCCGATCGCGCCGTCCTCGGGGCAGCGAGCGAGACTCTCGCGGCCGTCAGCCTCCCGTTCGTGGCGATCGCGGTCCTGGGGCTCGCCACCATTGCATTTGCCCGGGGAGGTTTCGGGCTGGTGATAGCCGCCGTCGCGCTTCTGGGCGGGGCGAACTTCACGGCGCAGGGACTGGAATTCCTGCTCGAGCGCCCGAATCTCCTCGGAAACACGGCCTACGCCACGGGCAACAGCTTCCCGAGCGGACACGTCGCGCTGGTGGCGTCGCTCGGCCTGGCCGCCGCTCTGGTCGCGCCTCGCCGGTTGCGAACGCCCGTTGCGGTCGCGGCGGCGATCCTGGTCGCCGCCGTGGGTGCCAGCACGATCGCCGCCGGCTGGCATCGTCTCGCTGACGTCGCGGGCGCCATCCTGATCTCCCTGGCGTGGGCCTCGCTGGTCACGGCCGTCCTGGTCCTCGCCCAGGGGTGGATTCCGAGGCGAACGTGGGGGCACGGGCTCGGCGGTCGGGCCACGGCGCTGGCAGGCGGCGCAGGAGCGGTGGCCGTCATCGCCGGCGCGGCCGGGATCGCCCTCGCCATCGTCGATCCGACGCCGTTCGCAGAGCTGATCAAGGTCGGCTCGTCGGCGTCCGGGACGTTCGTTGCCGCGCTGGCGATTGCGGCCGGTACGTCGCTCATCGCGTGCGCCGCCTACGTGTGGGCGATGCGCGGTGTCGCCCTCGAGCTGCCCGGATGACGCTGCCCGACCCCCACGTCGTGCAGGCGGGGCGACTCGGCTGATCGGTCCGCGTCGACCCTGGGCGGCACGCCCGGCGTCGGCACCCGGTCCTGCGTCGCGAACCCGCCTCAGGCAGGCCCGCCGCCCGTCGAGTCCTTGCCGCGCCCCCGCAGCGCCGCGAGGAGCACGATGACGCCGAGGCCGATGAGCAGGACGGGCCAGAGCACCGCGAACGTCCTGGCTGCTTCGGACCCGGCCAGCACGACGATCCCGACGACGACCAGGATCGCTCCCGGGATGAGTGGCCAGAACGTGATCTCCTTGATCCGCAGGAGCGTCCCGATGAGCCAGACGCC
The DNA here is from genome assembly GCA_043797725.1 of Chloroflexota bacterium. Lineage (GTDB taxonomy): Bacteria > Chloroflexota > Limnocylindria > Limnocylindrales > CSP1-4 > CTSoil-043. The sequence goes on along the minus strand of JAZDPM010000206.1, from coordinate 72 downwards.
GATGAAGCCGAAGCCGAGCCCGAACAGGACGGCGGCGCCGGCGATGTCACCCTCCGTGTTCGCGGCGACCAG
>JAZDPM010000190.1:0-4483 GCA_043797725.1 Chloroflexota bacterium | reverse complement strand
GCGACCGAGAAGGTGGACGTCGTCGTGGGCATGGAGTCGCGCGGCTTCATCTTCTCCGCCCCCATGGCCTACCAGCTCGGGGCCGGCCTGGTGCCCGTGCGCAAGCTGGGCAAGCTGCCCGCCGAGACGATCAGCGTCGAGTACGCCCTGGAGTACGGGTCGAACACCCTCGAGATCCACCGCGACGCCATCCAGCCCGGCCAGCGCGTTCTCATAGTGGACGACCTCCTCGCGACGGGTGGGACCGTGCGCGGCACGGTCGACCTCGTGGAGCGGCTGCAGGGCACGATCGTGGGCCTGGCCTTCCTGGTCGAGCTCTCCTTCCTCAAGGGCCGCGACCGGCTGGCCGGCCTGGCCGTGACGTCGGTGATCCGGTACTGATCGTCCCGTCTGCCCGCTCCCGGCGCGTGCCGTCTCTTCATCCATGAGCGACGCGGACCGTCCCGGCGCGCGCCCCGGGGACGCTGCGCCACCGCCGGATCCCGACGAGGCCCTCCGCCTGGAGCGGCGCCGCTTCTTCCGGACGCTTGCCGACGACGCCGTGCGCACCGCCGCGACCCTCGTCGGAGCGGTCGGGGCCCTCCGCGACACGACCCAGGAGATGGCGAGCAGCGTCTTCGCGGAGAGCGGTCCCGCCGCCGGCCGCACCGCATCGGCAGCGTCCGCGGCTCCCGCCGCGCCCCCCGGCTTCCGGAGCCCCTTCCGGCTGGAGGCCGACCGCCTGGTCCTGGTCGACCAGCGCCGGCTTCCCGACGAGCTGGTGGAGGTCGTCTGCGAATCCGCCGGCGACGTCGCCCAGGCGATCCGCGAGATGGTCGTCCGCGGCGCGCCGGCGCTGGGCCAGGTTGCCGCGGCCGGCCTCGCCCTGGCGGCCGGCCGTGCGAGGCACACCAGGCCGTACGCGCGCCGGGCGATCCTGCGCGGATCCTCCAACGCCCTCGTCAACGCGCGGCCGACCGCCGTCTCGATCCGTTGGGCCATGAACCGGATGCTGGCCCGCTATGCGGCGCTCGGCGAGCTGTCAGACGACGGCCCCGCGGTCGCCGCGGCCCTGCGGGAGGAGGCCGAGGCGATCATCGGCGAGGCGACCGCCGATCACGCCGTCATGGCCCGCCTCGGCGTCGAGCTGCTGCCCGATCCCGGAGATCGCCCTCTCCAGCTGCTGACGCACTGCAACACGGGGCCGCTCGCGTGCGGCCAGGTGGGCACGGCCCTGGGCGTGGTCCAGGCGCTCGCGGCGGACGGCCGGAACTTCCACGTCTACGTCGACGAGACCCGCCCCTGGCTCCAGGGGGCCCGCCTCACCATGTGGGAGCTGGGCCAGGCCGGCATCCCCTGCACGCTCCTGGCGGATGCGGCGGCCGGCTCGCTTCTCGCCTCGGGCGCGGTCGACGCGATCCTGGTCGGGGCGGACCGGATCGCGGCCAACGGCGACACCGCCAACAAGGTGGGCACGTACCCGCTGGCCGTGCTCGCCGCCCGTCACGGGGTGCCCTTCCACGTCGTCGCCCCCACGGCAACGCTCGACGGCGAGGCGGCCGACGGCTCCCGGATCACGGTCGAGATGCGGAGCGCCGCCGAGGTGACGTCCTTTGGCGGCAGGCGGATCGCGCCGGTCGGCGCGAGGGCGATCAACCCGTCGTTCGACATCACGCCGGCGGAGCTGATCACGACGATCGTCACCGAGGCCGGCGTGCTGCGGGCGCCGTACGGGCCGGCCATCGCGACCGCGATCGAGGCGCGCGAGGCCCGCCGTCCCGCCCTGCCGCCGGGTCCGGACGGGCCGCCCTCCCCGGAACCCGGGGTCGCCGGCGCGGACGACGCTGCCGCCGCCCCGGACCACGCCGCCCCGGACCACGCCGCCCCGGACCACGCCGGCGCGGACGCCTGACGTGGCCACCTCCGCCGTCTCCTCCGTCGCGACCCGCGGGATCACGGCGCGCTCGACCACCGATCGCGGGCTCCTGCGCGCCTTCCTCGAGCGCGACCGGCTCTTCGCCGCGTACGCCCTGTGCGACCTCGACGTCCGGGAGTTTGCCCGGACCCGCTGGGGTGTCGCGATCGTGGACGACGAGCCGATCGCCGTCGTCCTGGAGTACGGCGGCAGCGCCCCGCAGCCGGTCTTCGCGATGGGCGAGAACGCCGGGATCTCGGCGGTCCTCCGCGACGTCATCCAGACCCGCGCCGCCTATGCCGCGGTGCTGTCGGCGAGCCTGCCCGCGCTCGAACCGTGGTACCGCGTGGAGCCCGGGCCCCAGATGGTCCGGATGTGGGTCGATCGGGCGTCGTTCCGGCCCTTCCCGGCCGACGTCTCCCGTCTCCTCCCCGTGGAGATCGGCGACCTCAACCGCCTATACCAGCTTGGCTTCACGGCCTGGCTTCCGCCGTCCGCGATCGACGAGGGCGTCTACTACGGCATCCGCGTGGGCGGCCGCCTCGTGGCGGCGGCGGGGACGCACGTCGTCTCGCCCGAGGCGCGCCTCGGCGTGGTGGGCAACGTGATGACCCAGGACGACTATCGTGGGCGGGGCTACGCGACGTCGGTCACCGGCGCCGTGACCGCCGAGCTGCTCCGCTTCTGTGACCAGGTCGCGCTCAACGTCCGCGCCGACAACGCGCCGGCGCTCCAGGCCTACCGCAAGCTGGGCTACCGCGAGCACGTGCGCTACGAGGAGCGGCTCGTCCACCGGACGGCAGGCGGTGGCGGCCTGGTCCGCTCGCTCACGGCCCCGTTCCGCCGCTTCCTGGGCCGCCCCGCGGGCCCTCGGGCATAATCGGCAGGCCACGGGCCGCCCGCCCGCCGGACCCGCCCCGGAGACCATACCCCCGATGACGACCCCGACCGCCCTGCCGCCCCACGACGTCACCGACCTCGGCCTGGCCGACGAGGGCGTTCGCCGCATCGAATGGGCCGAGCGGGAGATGCCCGTCCTCCGCCTGATCCGCGAACGCTTCGCGCGGGAGCGGCCGCTGGCCGGCATGCGGGTGGCTGCGTGCCTCCACGTCACGACCGAGACGGCGAACCTGGTCCGGACGCTCGCCGCCGGCGGCGCGGAGATCGCGCTGGCCGCCAGCAACCCCCTCTCGACGAAGGACGATGTCGCCGCCGCCCTCACCGCCCGCTACGGGATCGGCGTCTTTGCCCGGCGGGGCGAGGACCGGGACACCTACTACGCGCACCTCAACGCGATCGCCGACACCAGGCCGCACCTGACGATGGACGACGGCTGCGACCTGGTGAGCCTCCTCCATCGCGAGCGCACCGAGCTGATCCCCGGCATCCTCGCCGGGACGGAGGAGACGACCACCGGCGTCATCCGCCTCCGCTCCATGGCCCGGGACGGCGCGCTGCGGTTCCCGGTCGTGGCGGTCAACGAGGCGGAGACGAAGCACCTCTTCGACAATCGCTACGGCACCGGCCAGAGCACGCTCGACGGGATCCTGCGGGCCACGAACATCCTCATCGCCGGGCGCCGCGCCGTCGTGGCCGGCTACGGCTGGGTGGGGAAGGGGATCGCCGCCCGGCTCAAGGGCCACGGCGCCCACGTCGCCATCGTGGAGGTCAACCCGGTCAGGGCCCTCGAGGCGCTGATGGACGGGTTCGAGGTGAAGACCGTCGACCAGGCGGCGCCGTGGGGCGAACTCTTCATCACGGCCACGGGGAACGTCAACGTCTTCCGGCGCGAGCACTTCGCGGCCATGCCCGACGGGGCCATCTTGGCCAACAGCGGCCACTTCGACGCCGAGCTGGACCTCGTCGCCCTGCGTGCCCTCGCCGAGGGCCACGTCCGGGAGGTCCGCGAGAATCTCCAGGAGTTCGACCTCGGCCCCAGGAAGCTCCACCTCATCGCGGAGGGCCGGCTCGTCAACCTGGGGGCCGCGGAAGGCCACCCGGCCGCGGTGATGGACATGTCGTTTGCCAACCAGGCGCTGTCGGCCGAGTACGTGGTGGAGCACCACGGCGAGCTCGAGCCGGCCGTCTACGTGGTTCCCGAGGCGATCGACCAGCAGGTCGCCCGCCTGAAGCTCGAGGCGCTCGGGATCCACATCGATGCCATGACCGAGGAGCAGGCCGAGTACTGGAGCTCCTGGAGTCACGGCACGTAAGCCGGGGCGAACGAAATCGATGACGAACGAACCCGTCGCGCCGGTCGTTGCCCCGTTCGGGAGCTGGCGCTCGTCGATCGTGCCCGAGGCGATCGTCTCGGGCTTCGTGCGCCTTGCCGAGGCCCGCTGGGACGGCGCCGACCTGCTCTGGCTGGAGGTGCGGCCCGACGACGGCGGTCGCGCCACGCTCGTGCGGCTCCGTCCCGGCGGGGTGCCGGAGGACGTCAGCCCCGCCGGCGTGAACGTCCGCACGCGCGTCCATGAGTACGGGGGCGCGGCGTATCTCGCGGCCGGGGAGGTGCTCGTCGTCTCCGACTTCGCCACCGGCCGGCTCCTCCGCGTCGGCCCCGGTCGCGCGGGCGTGCCGATCACCCCG
>JAZDPM010000186.1:0-5648 GCA_043797725.1 Chloroflexota bacterium | reverse complement strand
CCTGCATGTCGCCCAGGGGCATCGAGAGGGCGCGATCCGGGAAGAGGCAGTCGACGTCGTACGTTCGCTCGTTGCGCCGGTCGACGGCCGTGACGCGGCGGAACGTGCAGCGCTTGATCCGCGGGGCCGCGAGGAACGGCTCCGGGGTCGGCGCGACGATCAGCTCGGCGAAGGCCATGGTTGCGTGCGTCCTCGACAGGGAGAGGGACACGTTCGGCGGCGGAGCGTAGCACCGCCCGTCAACCCCGCGCAAGACGAATAAGGTACTGCCCGGATCGCGCCGTCTGGCGACGCGCCCGCGGCGACCCGACGCGGGACCCGGCAGCCCTCCGGCAGGCCCCCAGGTCGGCGAGTCGCAAGGCGGGCGGGCCACCCCGCACGCTGGGTTTCATACCGTCCCCGAAATCATACCGTCCCCGAAATCACCATTGACTACCCGTGCTGGCGGTGTAACATCCCATCCCAGTGGCACCAAGTGGGGCCAAGTGGTGATTCGGGCGGCCGACCCCAGCAACGGACGCCGGCCCGGCAGGGACCAGAGGGAACCAGGTCAGGTGTTCACCGGCGAGTACCGGCACTCGGTGGACGCGAAGGGACGGGTCGCCGTCCCCGCGAAGTTCCGAGCGCAGCTCGACAGCGGAGCGTTCGTCTCCCGCTGGATGGACTCCTGCCTGGCCATCTGGCCGCGCGCGGATTGGGATCGTCTGGCGGCGAAGGTCGCGGCGCTCCCGACCGTGGAGAACCCGGGTGCCCGGCTCTTCAGCCGGTTCGTCTTCGCCAACGCGGTCGAGGTCGTCTGGGACGCCCAGGGACGGTTCGTCCTCCCGTCCTACCTCCGCGAGGCGACGGGGCTCGGGAACGAGGCGGTGATCGTCGGGTCGCTGGACCACGCCGAGATCTGGACGCCGGCCGGCTGGGACGGCTACCGCAGGGCGCTCGAGGACCCCGACGAGCTGGCGCGTCACTTCTCGGGGCTCGGCATCTAGCGGCAATTCATGCGCTTCCAGGGTCCGCTCGGGATCCGCACGTCAATGGTGGAGAAGTCATGGAGGAAGGGCACCAGCCGGTGCTCGCGGAGGAGGTCATCACGATGCTCGCCCCGCGCCCCGGCAGCCTCCACGTCGACTGCACCGTCGGCGGCGGTGGGCACACCGAGCGGATCCTGGAGGCCGCCAGCCCGGACGGGCGCGTCCTCGGGCTCGACGCCGACCCCGCCGCGATCGCGCGGGCGGGGGAGCGGCTCGCCCGGTTCGGCGACCGGCTCGTCCTGCGGCAGGCGAACTTCCGGTCCCTCGGGGACGTGGCCCCCGACGTCGGCTTCGGCGCCGTGGACGGGATCCTCCTCGACCTTGGCCTGAGCTCCATCCAGCTCGCCGATGCGGAACGCGGCTTCGGGTTCCGCACCGGCGGCCCGCTGGACATGCGCTTCGACCCGTCGTGGGGCGAGCCCGCGTCGGCGCTCCTCGCGCGGCTCGACGAGAGGGCGCTCACCGAATGCTTCCGCCGGTTCGGCGAGGAGCCGCACGCCCGCCGGATCGCCCGCGCCATCGTGAACGCCCGCCGCGTTGAGCCGATCGAGACCGCGGAGCAGCTGGCGTCCCTGGTGGAGCGGGCCGTGCCGCGTCGCCCGGGTCCCCGCGGCCGGATCCATCCCGCCACCCGCGTCTTCCAGGCGCTCCGGATCGCCGTGAACGGCGAGCTGGACGCCCTTGAGGCCGTCCTCGCCGCGTCGCTGGACGTCCTGCGACCGGGTGGGCGCCTGGTCGTGCTCAGCTACCACTCGCTCGAGGATCGCATCGTCAAGCGGTTCGTCGCCGCGGAGCGTCGCGGTTGCACCTGCCCCCCCGTCTTCCCCGTCTGCGTATGCGGCCGGGTGCCTCGTCTTCGCTCCGTCGGCCCCCAGCCGGCGGTCCCGTCCGACGCCGAGGTCGCCGCCAACCCCCGTGCCCGGAGCGCCCGGCTCCGGACCGCCGAGCGGCTCGCAGCCTGAGCCGCGCCCGTCGCCGCGAAGGAGGGCTCCGACGATGAGCAAGCGCCACCAGGCCAACCGGCGCCGCACCTACGGTCGCCGCCAGCACGAGGTCCGCGAGCGCCGCGACCGCGCCTGGCAGGACGGCGCGGTCGAGCGCGATCGCGCCGATGACGGCATCACGCCGATCGAGCGGGCCATCGCCGACCGGCACGCGCTGCCCTACGGCGCAATCTGGCTCGGGCTGGAGTAGTGGCCGGATACGCGGGGGCGCGCCCGCGGACCGGGGTCCTCGGCCGGCGCGTTACGGCGCCGTTCGGCGAAACTCCCGGAGATCCGCGGGCGGGGACCCGCCCGCGGCGCCCGGTGCGCGGCGGCGTCGTCAGCCGCGCGCGACGACGGTCGGGGCGCACCGGCATCCTCGTTGCCGGCATCGTCCTGACCTTCGGCCTGGGATTCGTCTCGCTCGCCCAGACGGTCCGCGTCGCGTCCAACGGCGTGGAGGTGGATCGGATCCTCGCCGAGCGCCAGATCATGCTCGCCGAGCAGGAGCAGCTGAGCTCCGACCTCGATCGCCTGGGCCGCGAGCCAGCCATCCGGAAGCAGGCCCTCGACGCCGGTCTTGGGCAGCTGGTGGACCCGCTCATCGTCCCGGCGCGCTGACCGCATGCTCGGCCGGACCGACAGTCGCTTGCGGACGCGCCTCCTCCTCGCGGTCCTGCTCGTCTTCGGGGCGGCCTGCGTGGCGCGCCTGGGCTACTGGCAGCTGGTCCGCCACGACTGGCTCGTGGCGCAGGCACGGGACCAGATCACGGTGCGGACCGAGATCGCCGTGAACCGCGGCACGATCTACGATCGCAGCGGGACGGTCGCGCTCGCGACGACGATCCGCCGCGACCGCCTGGTGGCCTACCCGACGTCCCTCGCCGGCGAGACGCCCGAAGCGCGGACGCACCGGGCGGAGATCGCGGCGACCCTGGCCGGGATCCTCGACTTCGGCGGCGACGCCGCCGCCGAGCTCCGCCGGCGAATCGACTCCGGCAAGGCCTACGTCGTCCTGGCCCGCGGCCTCACGACCGGCCAGTCGAGCGCCGTCCGCGCCGCGATAGACACGGGCCTCCTGACGCAGGTCCGCCTGGAGGCGGAGGCGGTGCGCGTCTACCCGCTCGAGGGGGGCGCCCCGAAGACGACGATCGCGGCCCATCTCCTCGGGTTCGCCAACCGCGAGGGCGACGGCCAGTACGGCGTCGAGGGCCGCTGGCAGGACGCGCTGGCCGGCGCGCCCCGGGTCGTCCTCGCCGAGCGTGACGCGTCTGGGCGCCCGAACCTCGAGCAGGCCGTGACGCTGGAGGCGGGCAGCCCGGGTGTCGACGTCACGCTGACGATCGACGCGAGCCTGCAGCTGGCCGTCGAGCGCGAGGTCTACGCTGCCTGGGTGGCGGACCGGGCGAAGAGCGTCTCGGCGGTGGTGCTGGACCCGGCCACGGGCGAGATCCTCGCCCAGGCCACCTACCCCTCCTACGACGCCAACGACTTTGGATCGATCGCCGCGACGAGCCCGGAGCGGTTCCTGGACCCGATCGTCTCGGCCGTCTACGAGCCGGGCTCCGTCTTCAAGATGGTCACGGCGGCCGCCGTCCTCGAGGCCGGCGTCGTGAAGCGCGGCTCCAGGGTGCAGGACCAGGCGATCCTCCGCCTCGACGGCGGCAAGGCCTTCGTCACGAACGCCGACAAGGGATCGAAGGGACGCCTGACGTTCGAGGACGCCGTCGCCTGGTCGCGCAACGTCGTGATGTCGAAGGTGGCCTTGAAGCTGGGCACTACCCCCCAGGCGGCGGCGGAGGTGCTCCACGCGACGTGGGCGAAGCTGGGCTTCGGCGCCCTCTCGGGCGTGGACGTGGCCGGCGAGGTGCCCGGGATCGTGCGGGACCCGGCGCGGACGACGTGGCGCCAGATAGACGTGGCCAACGGCGCGTTCGGCCAGGGCGTCGCGGTGACGCTCCTCCAGCTGGCGACTGCCTTCAGCGCGATGGTGAACGGGGGCATCCTCCCGACCCCGCACGTCGTGCAGCGAGTCGGCGCGGAGACCATCGTGGCGGGCGACCGCGGCCGGGTCCTCACCCCCGCGCTCTCGGCCGAGCTCGTGAAGATCATGCGGCGCGTCCCGCTGGCCGTGCCCTTCTACCGGGACCGGACCCTGATCCCGGGCTACGTCGTGGGCGGGAAGACCGGCACCGCCCAGATCTGGGATGGCGAGAAGAAGCGCTGGAAGGTCAACGTCTTCAACTACTCCTTCGTGGGGTTCGTCGGGCGTCGGAGCCCCGAGGTCGTCGTCGCCGTGCGCGTGGAGGAGGGCCGCCCGACGGTCCAGCGGATCGGCCAGATCGAGATGCCGGTCGAGTCGTTCGAGCTCTTCCGGCGCATCGCGACGGACGCCATGACGTCCCTCGACCTCGCGCCGGTGCCCGCGAGCGCGCCGCCCTCGCCCAGCCCCGCGGCCCCGTGAGCCCGGCCCGTGCGACACTCTCGGCCGTGACCACCGTGCCGGCCGGGCGGGGCGACGCCGAGCCGTCGTCTGCCGCCCCCTTCACCGCCGAGGATCTCGTCGCCGCGACGGGAGGCACGCTGCTCCGTCGCTCCGATCGAGGGGTCCGGGGCGGCGCGGCGGACTCGCGTCTCGTGACGCCCGGCTGTCTCTTCGTCGCCCTGCCGGGCGAGCGGACCGACGGGCACCGCTTCCTCGCCGCCGCGACGGCGGCGGGCGCCGCTGCGCTGCTCGTGGCCGTGCCGCCCGACGCCGCCGACCTGGACGCCCTCGGCGACGTCACGGTGGTCCTGGTGGCAGACGGGCTGGCGGGCCTCCAGGCGGTGGCAGGCGCGTGGCGCAACCGCTTCGCGCCCCTCGTCGTCGGCATCACGGGGAGCGTCGCCAAGACCTCCACGAAGGACGCCACGGCCGCGGTCTACGGCGCCGTGATGCCGACCCTTCGAACGGAGGGCAACCAGAACAACGAGGTCGGCCTGCCGCTCACGCTCCTGCGCCTGGGGCCGGAGCACCGGGCCGCCGTGCTCGAGATGGGGATGTACGTCGGGGGCGAGATCGCCACGCTCGCCGCTCTTGGGCGGCCGTCGATCGGCATTGTGACGGCCGTGGCGCCGGTTCACCTGGAACGGGCCGGCTCGCTCGACGCGATCGCGGACGCGAAGGCGGAGCTGGTCGAGGCGCTGCCCGCCGGCGGCACCGCGATCCTGAACCGCGACGACCAGCGGGTCCGGGCATTTCGCGCGCGCACCCGGGCCGCGGTGCTGACCTACGGGCTGGATCCGGACGCCGACGTCACGGCGGAGGCGGTGACCGCGCGCGGGGTCCACGGGATGTCGTTCGACCTGGTCGCCCGAGCCCCCCGCCCGGCGCGCTTCCACGTCGAGATCGGCGCCCTCGGCCGGCACAGCGTCCGGAACGCCCTGGCGGCCGGCGCCGCGGGGCTCGTCGCCGGGATCCCCGACGAGCGCATCGCGGCCGGGCTCGCGGAGCCGCGGGGCCGGGCGTCGGCCCACCGCGGCGTCGTGGTCGACGCTCCTGGCCTCACGATCCTCGACGACACCTACAACGCCTCGCCGCCGGCCGTGATCGCCGCCCTCGAGGTGCTCGCCACGCTGCCGGGACGGCCCGTCGCGG
>JAZDPM010000159.1:0-2979 GCA_043797725.1 Chloroflexota bacterium | reverse complement strand
CCTCCTGCCCACCGCGTTCATCAACGCGGGCTCGGAGAAGCTCCTCCAGATCACGGTCGCACCCCCGGCTGGCTCGAGCTCGGCCGCGGTCCTGGACCGGGCGATCGAGGCCGAGACGATCCTGCGGGCGGACCCGAAGGTCGAGCACGTCCAGGCGAGCGTGCCCGGCGAGGGTGACACGAGCTTCGGGACCATCACGGCGGCCCTCAGCGGCCGGCCCGCCAACAGCGCCAGCCTCATCGTCCGGCTGGCCGACGACGTCGATCTCATCTCGTATGCCCAGAAGCTGTCGACCGACCTCGCCTCGATCAAGACCGACGGCTACGACGTGGCCGTGGCCCAGACTGCGGGGTTCACCTCGAACGGCCTGAGCATCGTCATCAGCTCCGCCAATCCTGCCGACGTCGCGACCGCCACCGACCAGGTGATGGCCGCCCTCTCCGCCAACGGCGACCTCCTCAACCTCAAGACGGACCTCTCGAAGGGGACGCCCGAGGTGCAGGTCGTCGTCGATCCGAACAGGGCGAAAGGGGCCGGGCTCACCACGGCCCAGGTGGCCGGCGAGGTCCGCACCGCCCTCGTGGGCCAGGTGGCGACGACGGTCCAGCTCGGCGCCGACCAGGATCCCGTCGGGCTGTTCGTCAGGGTCGACCCCGCCCAGGTCACCAGCGTCGAGGCCCTCCGCAGGCTGCCGGTCGGGACCTCCGCGACGGTTCCCCTCGGGTTGATCGCCGCGGTGGACCAGGTCCTCGCCCAGGGAAGCATCACCCGGGTCGACCAGGCCCCGGCGGCCACGGTCTCCGCCGAGATCGCGAGCGACGACACCGGCGCCGTCTCGATCGCGGTCCAGCAACAGATAGACGACCTCCAGGCGGCCGGGAAGATCCCGGACGGCGTCGCCGTCGAGCTTGCGGGCGTCACCCAGCAGATGAACGAGGCATTCGGCAACCTCTTCGTCTCCATGGGCGTGGCCATCCTCCTCGTCTACGTGATGATGGTGTTGACCTTCAACTCGCTGATCACGCCGTTCATCATCATGTTCAGCCTCCCCCTGGCCACGATCGGCGCCTTCCCGGCGCTCCTGGTGACCGGCCGGCCCGTCGGCGTCAGCGCCCTGATCGGGTTCCTGATGCTCATCGGGATCGTGGTGACGAACGCGATCGTCCTGCTCGATCTCGTCGAGCGGCTGCGAAAGGAGGGGCACTCCACCAGGGACGCCCTGATCGAGGGCGGCCGGACCCGCGTGCGGCCGATCCTCATGACGGCGATCGCGACGATCCTGGCCCTGATCCCGCTCGCGGCGGGCTTCAGCGAGGGTTCGATCATCGCCGCAGAGCTGGGGACGGTAGTCATCGGCGGCCTCTTCTCCTCCACCTTCCTGACGCTCCTGGTAGTCCCGGTCCTCTATTCGCTGGTCGAAGGCGGGAAGGCGAGCTTCTTCGGGCGGTTCGGGGGGCCCCCCAAGGCGGCAGAGGAGGGGGCGGAGGCTGCGGAGGCGGCCGGCGCGGGCGCGAGCGCGTAGGCGTCGGCGCTGGTCGCGGGTCGGCCGCGCCCTTCGGGCGGTCCGGCCCTAGGCGCGAAAGGGCTTCGGCGCGCAGGCTTCGCGCCAGCAGCATGGAGGTTCCACGATGCCCTGCCTCAAGGAGCGCGACCTGGCCCGCTGGGGCCGCGATGTGCGCAAATGGCTCGCCCACGACGAGCGGCGGCGGACGATCGGGCTCGTCGTCCTGTCGGTGGCCATCTCGATTGCGATGTCGCTCGTGGCGACGGCGATCGTCAGGTGTGTGTCCCGGCGCCGTGCGGCGGCCCGGGCGGACGCTCCCTCGCCGGACGCCGGCGACCCGATGGCGGAGGTCGTGCTTGGTCCCGCGGAAGACGTCGGCGTCCCCGTCGTCGACGCTGACGCGCTCCCGTCGGAGGACGACCCGGCCCGCGCGACCGGCGCGCAGCCTCCCGGTTCCGCCCCTACGGGCCCGCGGAACCGACGGCGCTGATCGCGTTGAGGCCGAGCGCCTGCGCGGAGGCGACGAAGTTGTAGTCGACGCCCTGCTGGATCGGGAAGGTCGCCACCTGGACCTTCTTCCCGTCGAGGATGGCGGCCTCGATGGACGGTGCGGTCATCAGCGGACCGGACGTGTCGGCGGCGTTCCAGAACTGCAGGAAGGGTGTCGCTCCGTCGGGCATGTTGAAGATGACCTGCATGAGGCCGCCGCCGATCGGGTTGGCGTAGAGGAAGTCGACGGCGACCTCCTGGAACGGCGGCAGGGTGGGTGGCGCCGTCGCCTCGGCCGGCCAGATCCCGATGATGCCGCCGGGGCACCACGGCGCGGGATCCACGACGCACGCGGTCCAGATCGGGCTCAGGACCACCCCGCCCTTGAAGAGATCGGTCCAATGCGGGATCCACCAGTCGGGCGGCACGACCGGCGGCACGTCGCCCGCCGGCGGGGCCCCGAGCGTGGCGTCCGGCGTGGGAAGCGGCGGTGGGGACGGAATCGACGTCGGCGGGGCAGAGGGGTCCGGCGTGACGCCCGGGGCGAGTGTCGAGTCGGGGAAGGCGCTCGGCGGGAGGAGCGGCGGGTTCGCCGGCGCGGTGCCGCCGGGGAAGGCCCAGGCGGTGTACGCGGTCCCACCGCCGAAGGCGAGCGCGGCTGCCTCCACGACGTCGGCCGGCGACCAGCGTCCCCGGTACCCGGCCCACGTGGGCCCGAGCGGATCGATCACGTAGTACGCGGCGGGGCCGTCCGTGCCTGCCGGGCGGAACCCGTCGAGGTAGACGGCGTGGCCGCCGGTGAAGTCCGCCTGGAGCCGGAGCGACACCGGGAGCGCGCCGTATGAGATCTGCACCACGGCGCCGGCGCCGGCGTACAGGAGGGCCCGCAGCTGGAGCGGCGAGATCGCGCCCTGGTTGAAGGAGACCCCCCACTTGGCGATGGCGACCTGGAGATCGGCGATCGAAGTCCCGCCCTCCTGGTCCGG
>JAZDPM010000122.1:0-2699 GCA_043797725.1 Chloroflexota bacterium | reverse complement strand
TGGAGGCCGACGAGGGCGACCACGGCGGGGCTGCCGGAGAGGTGGAAGGTCCGGTCCCCGCCCGAGAGGAGTGCGGTGAGCTCCTCGTGGACGATCTTCACGACCTGCTGGCCGGCATTGAGGGACTCGAGCACCTCGGCCCCCGCCGCGCGCTCCCGGACCCGGGCGGTGAATTCCTTCACGACCTTGAAGTGGACGTCGGCCTCGAGGAGCGCCAGGCGGACCTCGCGCATCGCCGCCTCCACGTCGGCCTCGGAGACGCGGCCGCGGCCGGTCAGCGCGCCGAGCGTTCGGCGCAGGCGGTCGGAGAGGGCGTCGAACATGCTGAGGGCACGGCTCCTGTGGACCGGGATCCCGCCGGGCGCGGCTGCGTCCCGGAGGTGGTGCGCGGGTTCTGGCGACACCGGGGTGAGCGCAGTCTAGCGCATCGCCATCGCTGGGCCCCGAGCGCGGCCCTCAGTCGAACAGCGCGGCCACGAAGGCGTCGGGATCGAAGGGGAGGAGGTCCCCGAGCTTCTCCCCCACCCCCACGAACCGGACGGGCACGGCGAGGGCGTGCTCGATGGCGAAGACGATCCCGCCCTTCGCCGTCGAGTCGAGCTTCGTGAGGACGATGCCGGTCAGGCCGGTGGCCGCGTGGAACGCGCGCGCCTGGGCGAGGCCGTTCTGGCCCGTGGTCGCATCGAGCACGAAGAGCACCTCGGGCCGGGCCCCGGGCAGACGGCGGTCGATGACCCGGCGCATCTTCGCCAGCTCGTCCATCAGGTTCGACTTCGTGTGGAGCCGCCCCGCCGTGTCGACGATGAGGACGTCCACGCCGCGGGCGATCGCGGCGTCCAGGGCGTCGTAGACGACCGCCGCAGGATCGGCGCCGGGGGCGTGGGCGACGACGGGTGCCGCGGCCCGCTCGCCCCACACCCGCAGCTGGTCGATCGCGGCGGCGCGGAAGGTGTCCCCGGCCGCGAGGAGGACGCTCCGTCCGGCTGCCCGCTCCCGGGCGGCGATCTTCCCGATCGTGGTCGTCTTGCCCGTGCCGTTGACCCCCACGACGAGGATCACCGCCGGACCACCGGGCCCGGCGGGTTCGAAGATCCAGCCGGCCTCCCGTGGCGCGAGCAGCGCGGCGAGCTCCTCCCGGACGGCGGCCTCCGGGCCCTGCGGGTGACGCCGGGCGCGAGCCCGCTCCACGACCTCGATCGCCAGCCCTCCGCCGACGTCGCCCGCGATCAGGGTCTCCTCGACCTCCTCCCACGTGGCCGCGTCGACGTGGCCCAGCCCCAGGATCCCGCGCAGGCGGGCCATGAACCCGCCCCGGCTCTTCGCCACGCCGGCGACCAGGTCGCCGTCGACGATCGGCTCCGGCTCGAGGGACGCCAGGCCGACCGGCTCCGCCCCTGCCGGGTCCGCCGGCTCCGCCCCTGCCGGGTCCACCGGCTCCTCTTCGGTCTCCCCGTCGGAGGCCGGTGCTTCGTCCTCGGGCGTCCCGGACGCGACCGGGTCCGGGTCCTCCTTCGGCCTGTGTCGCCAGAACATGCGTCCTCCGTTAGGTTGCCGCGCGGCCGTCAGCCGGCCGGCAGCGGATCGGGCGCGGCGCTGACGCCGTTCCCCGCGCGCACCCGGTCGGCGATCGAGCGAGCCTCCTCGATTCGGAGGCTGACGACGCGGCTGACAGCGTCGTCCCCGACCGTCACTCCGTAGAGGGCATCCGCCGCCTCGATCGTCCCGCGATTGTGCGTGATCACGATGAACTGGATGGTCTCGGCGAGGCCCCGAAGTGCCTCGACGAAGCGGCCCACGTTCGCCTCGTCGAGGGCCGCGTCCACCTCGTCGAGGACGCAGAACGGGACAGGGCGCACCTCCAGCATCGCGAAGAGGAGGGCGACCGCCGTCAGCGCTCGTTCGCCGCCGGAGAGCATCGCGAGCGCCTGGGCCTTCTTGCCGGGCGGCCGGGCCACGATCTCGACCCCGGTCTGGGCGAGATCGGCGGGCTCGGTCAGGCTGAGCCGGGCATAGCCGCCCCCGAAGAGCTGCTGGAAGCGCCGATCGAAGGCCGACTCGAGCGCGGTGAATGTCGCTCGGAACTGCCGGGCGATCAACGTGTCCAGCTCCGCGATGAGCGAGCGCGTCTTCTCGATGGCGCCCACGAGATCGGTCCGCTGGGCGTCGAGGCCGTCGACGCGGGCGCGCAGCTCCGCGTGCTCCTCGGTGGCGAAGGGGTTCGGCGCGCCGAGCTCGTGGAAGCGTCGGCGCAGGGCGGCCAGCCGGGCGGGCGACACCGCCTCTTCGCTCGCGGGACCCGCGACCCAGCGGGCGCCGGCCGCCGCGAGCGCCTCCCCGAGCGCAGCTCCCTCGTCCTCCATCGCGCTCACGTCGGGCGCCGGATCCAGCGCCCGGAGCCCCACGACCCCAAGCCCGGCGAATTCGACCAGGGCCTGCTCGCGCACGGCGTCGAGCCCGAGGCGCGCCTCGACGTCGCCGACCTCGGCGGCACGGTGGGCATCCTCGGCCCGGCGCAGCGCTTCGCGGGCGCTCCCCACGTCCCCCTCCGCAACGCGGAGTCGGTCGCGTCCGGCGACGTCCGCGGCGCGCACGGCATCCAGCGCGGTGCGCGCCGCCGTTTCCCGGGACGTGCAAGCCGCGCGCGCGACGTCGCGCGCGGCGCGCGCCGCCTCCAGCAGGGCCTGCCGGCCGACCAGCTG
>JAZDPM010000118.1:0-9470 GCA_043797725.1 Chloroflexota bacterium | reverse complement strand
GTGGGGGAACCAGCGCGAAGGGCGACGTCGAGGTCTTCTCGTGGTGGACGGGCGGCGGAGAGGCCGCCGGTCTCGAGGCGATGATCAAGGTCTTCAAGGCCAAGTACCCCGACGCCAACTTTGTCAACGCGGCCGTCGCCGGCGGCGCCGGCACGAACGCCCGGGCCGTCCTCGCGACCCGACTCCAGGCCAACCAGCCCCCGGATTCGTTCCAGGGTCATGCCGGCCAGGAGCTGATCGGAACCTACGTGGCCGCCGAGCAGCTCGAGCCTCTCAACCAGCTCTTCAAGGACATCGGGCTGACCGACAAGCTCCCGAAGACGCTCATCCCGCTCATCTCGCAGGGCGACGACATCTTCAGTGTCCCGGTGAACATCCACCGGGCCAACGTCCTCTGGTACAACCCCAAGGTCCTGGGCGACAACGGCATCGAGCCGCCGACGACGTGGGACGAGTTCTTCGTCGCCGCCGAGAAGCTCAAGGCCGCCGGCGTCATCCCGCTCGCGCTCGGCGAGCAGTGGACGGCGATGCACCTCTTCGAGGGCGTCCTGCTCGGCAGCCTCGGCGCCGACAAGTACAACGCGCTGTGGCTGGCGGGTGCCGACTGGGGCAGCGCCGACGTCACGAAGGCCATCGAGAACTACAAGAAGGTCCTCGAGTACACGAACGACGACGCGACCAGCCTCACCTGGCAGGACGCCTCGAAGCTCGTCGCCGACGGCCAGGCCGCCATGAACATCATGGGCGACTGGGCCGACGGCTACTTCTCCGGCACCGTCGAGGGCGGCAACCTGGCCCTCACGCCCGGCACGGGATACGGCTGGGCGCCGGTCCCGGGAACCAAGGGGATCTTCCAGTTCCTGTCGGACTCCTTCACCCTGCCGAAGGGCGCGCCGCATCCCGACAACGCCAAGGCGTGGCTGACGGTCGCGGGCTCCAAGGAGGGCCAGGAGGCCTTCAACCCGGTCAAGGGCTCCATCTGCGCCCGGACCGACTGCGACCCGAGCCTGTTCAACGCGTACCTCAAGACCGCCATCACCGACTGGTCCCAGGACACGATCGTCGGGTCCCTGACCCACGGCGTGGTCGCTGCCGACCCGTACAAGGCCAAGATCAACGACGCGGTCGGGTTCTTCCTCAGCGACCGCGACGGGGCGGCCTTCCAGAAGGCCCTTGTCGACGGGTATAGTGCGGCGGGGCCCAAGTGAGCTAGTGACGCGGCCCAGACCCGGCGACGGGCCCGGGCATCGCCAGGGGAGGCCGCCCGAGGGCAACCTGGGCGGCCTCCTCGTATCCATCCCCCCAGGGAGAAGAGACAGGGAGGGCGGCCCCCCAGGGGTCGCGTGAGCCGGAGGCCCGCATGGAGCGCGTCCAGACCGGGATTCGACGGTCCGCACCAGTGCTCGTCCTGGCGCCGTCGCTGGTCGCGATCATCGTCTTCGTCTACGTCTTCATCGGGTGGACGTTCCGCGTCTCGATGACCTCGTGGAGCGGTCTGACGCCGGTCTGGGATTTCATCGGGCTCCAGAACTACTTCGACCTGTTCGCGGATCGGCGCTTCCAGATCGACATCCGGAACACAGTCCTGTTCACGGTCCCCTTCGTCGGCGGGTCGATGCTGCTCGGCCTCTTCCTGGCGATCCTGGTCGACCAGCGGATCAGGGCGGAATCGTTCTTCCGGACGGTCTACCTCTTCCCCATGGCCGTGAGCTTCATCGTCACCGGCGTCGTCTGGCGCTGGCTCATGAACCCGGCCCCGGGCGACCGCACGACGGGCCTGAACCTCCTGTTCGACATCGTGGGGCTCGACGGCCTCCAGAACCGCTGGTTCACGACGCCCGACTGGGGGATCGTGGCCATCGCCCTGCCGGCGGTATGGCAGATGAGCGGCTACACCATGGCCATCTTCCTGGCCGGCCTGCGCGGCATCCCCGACGAGGTGCGCGAGGCCGCCCTGGTCGACGGCGCCAGCAGCCTGCAGCTCTACCGCCGCGTGATCCTGCCGCTCCTGCGCCCGGTGACCCTCACCGCGCTCGTGATCCTCGGCCACATCAGCCTCAAGGTCTTCGACCTGATCATCGCGGTAGCCGGGAAGCAGCTCCAGCTCGACGTGCTGGCCGTCAACATGTGGCAGACGACCTTCGACGCGAATGACTACGGGCACGGCGCGGCGATTGCCATCTTCATCTTCGTGACGGTCGCAGTGGTCCTGATCCCCTACCTCTGGACCACGCTTCGCTCGGAGGCCCGATCGTGAGCGCGGCGGCGCGCGTCCTGCCTACCGTGCCGGCGCGGGGGCGGCGGTCGTGGGGGCACCGGATCCAGCGCCTGATCGTGGTCTACGCGCCGCTCGTCATCCTGGTCGCCTTCTTCCTGATGCCGCTCTACGTCGTCCTCATCACCGGCTTCAAGCCGAATGCGGAGGCGACGCCGCAGTCCATGTGGACGCCACCCACGCGGCTCGACTTCTCGGCCTTCCAGGCGGCCTTCGACAAGCTCGCCCCCAACCTCTGGAACAGCGCGCTGCTGGTGATCCCCGGGTCGATCCTCTCCGCGATCGTCGGCTCCGTGAACGGGTTCGTCCTCAGCCGCTGGCGCTTCCGCGGGGCGAACCTCATCTTCGTCCTGATCCTCTTCGGGATGTTCATCCCCTACCAGGCAATCCTGATCCCGCTCGTCCAGGTAATGCAGTCGATCGGCCTCTACGGGTCGATCGCCGGCCTCGTTCTCGTCCACGTCATCTACGGGATCCCGATCACGACCCTGACGTTCCGCAACTATTACGCCCAGATCCCGTACGAGCTGGTCGAGGCGTCCAAGATCGACGGCGCGTCGATGTGGGACGTCTACCGGAGGGTCTTCCTGCCGCTCTCGGCACCGGGCTTCGTGGTCGTGCTCATCTGGCAGTTCACGGCGATCTGGAACGACTTCCTCTTCGCGGTGATCCTCACCCGGTCCCAGTCGTGGCCGGTGACGGTGGCCCTCAACAACATCTCGGGCAGCCAGATCGTCGAGTGGAACGTCCAGATGGCCGCGGCGATGCTAGCCGCGCTCCCAACCGTCGTGGTCTACCTGCTTCTCGGGCGCTACTTCCTGCGCGGGATGATGGCGGGTGCCTTGAAGGGCTGAGGCGGAAGGGGCCGCGCGAACCCGGACCCGCCCGGTTCGCACCGCCAGGCGTCACGGCCGGGCTCCCCCGTGGATACGCGCGTAGTACGATCGCACGAGGAGTTGGCCGGCCTCGTCTCGAGGCCGCGACGGATCGGCAACGGGTGCAGGAGGTCGGGTCGTGGGCGAGGACTTCTTCTCCGAGGCCGCAGAGCCGATCCGCTTCGGCGGGCTCGAATCCACGGACCCGCTCTCCTTCCGCGTCTACGAGCCGGATCGCCTCGTGCTCGGCAAGCGGATGGAGGACCACCTCCGGATCGGCGTCTGCTTCTGGCACTCGTTCGCCTGGGCCGGCACCGACATGTTCGGGTCGGGCACGCTCGACCGCCCCTGGATCACCGAGGCGATGGATCCGATGGACGCTGCCCGCATGAAGCTGGCGGCCGCCTTCGAGTTCTTCACGAAGCTCGGCGTCCCCTGGTACTGCTTCCACGATCGCGACGTGGCGCCCGAGGGAGCGAGTTTCGCCGAGTTCAAGACCAACCTCGACGCCCTCGCCGACGAGGCCGCCGGCCACCAGGAGCGGACCGGCGTCCGCCTCCTGTGGGGAACGGCCAACCTGTTCAGCCACCCGCGGTACCAGGCAGGCGCCTCGACGAACCCCGACCCCGAGGTCTTCGCCTACGCCGGCGCGCAGGTGAAGCATATGCTCGAGGTGACGAAGCGCCTCGGCGGCGAGAACTACGTCCTGTGGGGCGGCCGCGAAGGCTACGACACGCTCCTCAACACCGACCTCCGTCGGGAGGGCGCCCAGCTCGCTCGCTTCCTGCACCTCGTCGCCGAGCACAAGCACAAGATCGGCTTCACGGGCACCCTCCTCATCGAGCCCAAGCCCCAGGAGCCGACGAAGCACCAGTACGACTACGACAGCGCGACCGTCCACGGCTTCCTGGCCCGCAACGGCCTCGATGGTGAGTACCACCTCAACATCGAGGCGAACCACGCCACGCTCGCGGGCCACAGCTTCCACCACGAGGTGGCCTACGCGGTCGCGAACGGAATGTTCGGCAGCATCGACGCCAACCGCGGCGACCCGCAGAACGGCTGGGACACCGACCAGTTCCCGAACTCGGTCGACGACCTCGCGATGCCGCTCTACGAGATCCTGCGAGGCGGCGGCTTCACGACCGGCGGCTTCAACTTCGACGCCAAGCTGCGCCGCCAGAGCATCGACCGGACCGACCTCTTCCACGCCCACATCGGCGGCATGGACACGCTCGCGCGGGCGCTCCTGATCGCCGCCGCGATGCTGGAGTCCGGGACCCTGGCCCGGATGGTCGAGGAGCGCTATGCCGGGTGGAGCGGCGAGCTCGGGGCCGCGATCCTCGCCGGCTCGCTGAGCCTGGCGGACCTGGCTGCCCGCGTCGAGGCAGGCGAGATCGACCCCCACCCGGTCTCCGGGCGCCAGGAGCTGTACGAGAACATCGTCAACCGGCACATCTGGGCGGCGGACGCCGGCGAGCCCGCCGCCGGCCACTGACGCGTCCAGGGAGGACTGTCGCCATGGGTCACGTCCTTGGCATCGACGCCTCGACGACGGCGGTCAAGGCCACCCTGATCGACGAATCGGGGGCCGTCCGCGGGGTCGGAACCTCGGCCTACGACTTCCAGGTTCCCCGCCCGCTCTGGAGCGAGCAGGAGCCCCGCCTCTGGTGGGACGGCACGGTCGCCGCAATCCGGTCCGTCCTCGAGGCAAGTGGCCTGTCCGGCGACGACGTCGTCGCCGTCGGCCTGACCGGCCAGATGCACGGCGCGGTGCTGCTGGACGCCTCCGACGAGGTGCTCCGGCCGGCGATCCTCTGGAACGACCAGCGGACCGGCGCCGAGTGCGACGCCATCCGGCGCGCGGTGGGCCCGGAGCGCCTGGTCGCGATCACGGGCAACGACGCCCTGACCGGGTTCACGGCCCCGAAGCTCGTCTGGGTCCGCGACCATGAGCCTGACGTGTGGCGACGGATCGCCCACGTGCTCCTCCCCAAGGACTACGTGCGCCTCCTGCTCACCGGCGAGCATGCCGTCGACAAGGCGGACGGGGCCGGGACGCTCCTCTTCGACCTGGCGGCCCGCGACTGGTCGGACGAGGTCCTCGATGCCCTGGGGATCGATCCCGCCTGGATGCCGAGGACCTGGGAAGGCCCGGAGGTCACCGGCCTCGTCACGGCCGAGGCCGCCGCGGCGACCGCCCTGCGGCCGGGGACGCCGGTCGTGGCCGGCGGCGGCGACCAGGCGGCGAACGCGGTGGGCGTGGGCGCGGTGGTCAGCGGCAGGATGGCCCTCTCGCTGGGGACCTCGGGCGTCGTGTTCGCGACGACGGACGCGCCGCTGTTCGAGCCGGCCGGCCGGGTGCATGCGTTCTGCCACGCCGTGCCGGGCCGCTGGCACATGATGTCCGTCATGCTCTCCGCCGCCGGGAGCTTGCGCTGGTTCCGCGACGCCGTCGCGCCAGACCTGCCGTTCGGCGATCTCGTCGCGACGGCCGGGGAAGTCCCCGCGGGAAGCGGCGGATTGTGGTTCCTGCCGTACCTCAGCGGCGAGCGCAGCCCGCACCCCGACCCGCTCGCCCGCGGCGCCTTCGTGGGACTGACGCTCGCCCATGACCGGCGTCACCTCACGCGGGCGGTCCTCGAGGGCGTGGCGTTCGGCCTGCGGGACGGCCTTGACCTGATGGTCGCGGCGGGAATGCCGGCACCGGACCAGATCCGCGCCTCAGGGGGCGGGACCGCGAGTCCGCTCTGGCGCCAGATCCTCGCCGACGTCCTCGACGCGGAGATCGCCACCGTCAACACGACCGAAGGAGCCGCCTACGGAGCCGGGCTCCTGGCCGCGGTCGGCGCGGGCTGGTTCCCGAGCGTGGAGAGCGCCGCGGAGGCGCTGGTGACGGCGACGCCGATGGCCTCGCCCGGCCCGGACACGGCTCGCTACGCCGAGGCGCACGCGGTCTATCGCGAGCTCTACCCGGCGCTGGCGCCCTCGTTCACGCGGATGTGACCCGCCGGCCGAGAGCCGGCGCGCGGTGGTCGCCGAGGCGGCCGCGACGCTCAGGCCGGCGACATGGCCAGATTGCGCCCGGTGATCTTGCCCGGCCCCTCGCCCGTCCTGCCCATGATGATCATGGCCAGCACCTCGTCCTTGGTCACATCACGCTTGTTGACCGTTCCGACGAGCTTCCCCTGGAGCATGACGGCGATCCGGTCGGCCAGGTCGAACACGTCGTGGATGTCGTGGCTGATGAGAAAGATGCCGATGCCCTCCGACTGCAGCTGGCCGACCAGCTCGCGGACCTGGGTGGTCTCGGCCGGGCCGAGCGCGGCGGTCGGCTCGTCCATGATGAGGATCCGGGCGTTGAAGTGGATCGCCCGGGCGATGGCGACCGACTGGCGCTGCCCGCCGGAGAGCGACCTGACGGCCGTCTTGAAGTTCTTGAAGCGGGGAATGAGCCGGCCCATGACCTTCCGCGTCGCCGATTCCATCGCCGCATCGTCGAGCGACCCGAGCCGGCTTCGTAGCTCGCGGCCCAGGAACACGTTGGCGGTGGCGTCCACGTTGTCGGCCAGGGCCAGCGTCTGGTAGATCGTCTCGATACCGCGCGCCTTGGCGTCCCGCGGGTTCGAGATCGACACGGGCCGGCCGTCGATGAGGATTCGGCCCGAGTCGGCCGGGTGGGCGCCGGACAGCACCCGCATCAGCGTCGACTTGCCGGCGCCATTGCCACCGACGAGGCCGACGACCTCGCCGGCGAACAGGTCGACGGATACGTCCTCGACGGCGTGGACGCCGCCGAACGAGACGAAGATGTCGCGCATCTCGACGAGCGGGACGCCGGACCGGTCGACCGCGGGTGCGGGGGCAACCGCGGGTGCCGGGCTGCCCGGCGACTGGGCATCGGCCGGGGTCATGACGGCGTCGTCCATCTGCTCCACCTCCTGGCCCCTCACGCGGCCCGCCGCCGCAGGTAGGCGTCAAAGCCGACCGCCGCGACGAGCACCATGCCGACGACGATGTCCTGGGTCGGCGAGTCCACGTTCAGCAGGAGCATCCCCGAGCGGAGCGACTGCATGACAACGGCGCCCAGGATGGCGCCCGGGATCGTGCCGATCCCGCCCGCGAACGACGTGCCGCCGATGACCGCGGCCGAGATCACGTCCAGCTCGTTCTGGACGCCGAGGTTCGTGACGGCGGCGTTGAGGCGCGCCGTCTGGACGGCGGCAGCGACCGCGCACAGCACGCCCATGAGGACGAAGGTCAGGGTGATCGTGCGGCGGACGTTCACGCCGCCCAGCTCGGCCGCCTCTGGGTTGCCGCCGATCGCGTACACGTAGCGGCCGAAGCGGCGGCGGGTAGCGAGGTACGTCACCACGAGGGCGACGCCGAGCATGATCATGACCGGGAACGCGATGCCGGTCGGGATGATGAGCCCTCCCGGCGGCCAGGGGATCCCGTTCTCCTCGGCGTAGGTCTGGGCGAGTGCCGGCGGCCACGGGTAGCTGTTGGCGACCCAGACCGCCCCGAGGACGACGACGACGCCGACGGCGCCGATCAGCACCTCCGCCCACATCGGGCGGACCGGGAAATCGTAGCGTCGCCGGCGGCGCCGGCTGGCCCAGAGGGTGTAGACGATCCCGGCGCAGGCGACCGCCCCGACGAGCCAGCTCAGCTCGGCGCCGAGCGCGCCCTTCGGGCCGCCGCCGAGCAGCTGGAAGATCCCGTCGAGCGGGGCGACGGTCTGGCCCTGCTGGTAGCGGAAGATGAGGCCGCGCCAGACGAGCAGCCCGCCCAGCGTGACGATGAACGACGGCACGCCGCCATAGGCGACGAGGACACCCTGCAGGCCGCCGATCGCCGCGCCCAGGACGACGCCGACGGCGAGCGCGACGAGCCAGGTGTAGGGCTGGTCGAAGCCGAGGCCCAGGGTCCTCGGGATCCACTCGGCCTGGACCATGGCCATCGTGTAGCCGACGAACGCGAGCACGGCCCCGACCGAGAGGTCGATGTTGCGCGAGACGATGATCAGGACCATGCCCGTGGCCATGATCGCGATCGACGCGCTCTGGACGGACAGGTTCCACAGGTTGCGGGCCGTGATGAAGTTGCCGCCCGACCAGAGGTGGAAGGTGACCCAGATGACGGCCAGGGCGGCGAGCATGCCGAGCAGCCGCGTGTCGAGCTCCATCGCGAAGAGGAGCGACCGCAGGGACCGGTGCGGCGGCTCGCGAGTGGCGGCCTGGGCGGCGTTGGCCTCGGTCATCGTCACGGCTCCCCGAGAGGGTCAGGAACGGACGGCGCCCTGCGCCCCGGCAGAGCCGGCGACGCAGGGCGCATCGGTCACGAAGGGTTGGACGTGGCTAGTTGCAGGCGGCCACCGCGCCGGCCGTCACGCCCTGGCAGAGGGCGTCCTTGGCGATCCAGCCGGCGTCGACGACGACGTTCAGGTTGTCCTTGGTGATCGGAATGGGGGTGAGCAGGATCGACGTCATGTCGTTCCCGCCGGGGCTCTTGAAGATCGCCGTGTTGGCGACCTTGGTGATGTCCTTGTCGGCGCAGAGCTGAGCGGCTGCCTCGCCGGCCGCATTGCCGAGCTCGCGGGCGTCCTTCCAGACCGACACGGTCTGCGTGCCGAGGGCGACCCTGTTCAGGGCGGACTGGTCGCCGTCCTGGCCGGACACGGGGACCTTCCCCGCCAGGCCCTGGGCCGCGAGGGCGGCGACGACGCCGCCGGCCGTGCCGTCGTTCGACGCCACGACCGCGTCCACCTTGTTGTTGTTGGCCGTCAGGAACTGCTCCATGTTGGTCTGGGCCACCGCCGGATCCCAGTTGTCGGTGTACGACTCGCCGACATTCTTGATGTCGCCTGCGTCGATTGCCGCCTTGAGGATCTCCTGCTGGCCGCCGCGGAGGAAGTCCGCGTTCGCGTCGGCCTGGTTGCCCTTGATGAAGACGTAGTTGCCCTTGGGCACGGCCGCGAAGACCGCCCGCGCCTGCATCCGCCCGACCTCGACGTTGTCGAACGTGATGTAGAGCGCCTGCGAATCCTCGATGAGGCGGTCGTAGGCGATGACGGGCACGCCGTCGGCGATGGCAGCCGCCACCGCCGGCTTGATCGCGGTGCCGTCCTGCGCGAGGACAATCACGACCTTGGCGCCATTCGTGATGAGGTTCTCGACGTTCGAGGCCTGCTTCTCGGACGACGACGCGGCATCGTTGGAGATGTACTTCCCGCCGGCGTCCTCGATCGCCTTCTTGAGGGCGGGCTCGTCCCACTTCGCCCAGCGCTCTTCCTGGTAGTTGTTCCACGAGACGCCGAC
>JAZDPM010000111.1:0-2647 GCA_043797725.1 Chloroflexota bacterium | reverse complement strand
CGTACCGAACCGGCTTGATCCGAACCGCCGGACCGGGCAGGCTCTCGGTCATCGGGTCCCACCCGGGGGACGGCTCGACCACGCCGGCCGCGCACGATGCGGGCGGACGGGGAGTCCTGGCGCGCCCCCCTGTTTTATCTGCCTGGGAATAGTGCGCCGCCCATCGCTGCGCGCGGGACCCGGTTGGCTGGGCACCGTCGAGAAGACGGGACCACGATCGTGCCGTCTTGCGGCTGAGGGCGATCCGAGGACGAGTCAGACGGCCTCGCTGCTGGCGGCGGATGGGTGGAGAGCGACGACCTCGGCCAGCGCCCGATCATCTCGGGCCCGGCGGGCGCGCTGCCGACCGGCATCTGAGCGGGCCGCGGCGGTGAGCCGGTAGCAGTCGGGGCAGCCGGTTCCCGACAGGGTTCGCTGGTAGATAGGGGTCGACCACTCGTGCCCCTGCTCACAGCGCCAGACCACCTCGCGGGCGGAGGCCCGCGTGACCTGGTCGGGCCGCAGCGTGTTGCGGGTCGGGTGCCACTCGAGGGCCAGCCAGGGGTAGTACGCCGCGAGCGACTCGGCCGGGTGGACCCGGACCCCCATGTGGTAGGGGCAGGCCGAGGCGCGATGGGTCCGGTCGGCGACCTTCGTCTCCCAGACGTGGGCGGGATCGAGCAGGCAGCGCCAGGCGACCCGCTCGTGGCTGCCGGCGGCGAGCCGGGCCGGATCGAGGTCGGCGTTGATCTCCCAGGCCCACTCCGCCAGCAGATCCGGGTAGTCGGTGAGCCGACGGCCGCGCACCGACGCGGTCTCGCGTCCGGTCGGCCGCTTCGGTCGACCGGACGGCGGCGCCGGCAACCCGAGCCGGGTGCGCAGGTCGACCTCCGCCGTGTAGCGCTCCGCCAGGCGCTCCTTCACCGCGGCCGTGTGGTCGCTGGTGGCGCGCCGCCGCCAGCGCCGGCCGGCCTCGCGCACGAGACGCGGCAGGGACGCCTCGGTCCGGTCGTGCCACGTCCGCCACCAGCTCATCTGGCGCTCCTCGCCCCGGTAGGTCTCGGTCGGTAGCTCGTTCTCGGCGGGGAGGTGCGAGCGGTTCCCGCGCGCCGCGAACGCGGCGCGGATGAGCTTGGCGTAGCGGACCTCGCGCGCCTCGCCTCGTGCCCGGAGCGTCATCAACCCGAGTGCCAGGTCGAGCCGGCGGGCGTTCTGCCAGCGGCCGGCCCGCCGGCGGATGGGCGCCAGCCACTCGCCGATCGCACCTTCGAGGGCACCGGTCGAGCGGGGTAGCTCGGGGTGGCGCTCGGTGATCAGCCAGCCGCGGCGGATGAGCGGTTCGTTGGTCGCGATCCAGCTGCGCAGCGCGAGCCGGTCCGGCGGCACGTGGCGCTCGACGAGCTCGAGCAGCGCCGCCCACTCCGCCGGCCCGCGCAGCGCGGTGAGCAGCGCGTCATGGAGCGGGTGGCTCGTCCAGCGCTTCGTGCGCTCACCGGTCCAGGGCAGCGGCCGGTCGAGCGGGATCGGCTCGTCCGCCCGGATCCGCTCGGGCACCCCGTCGGCCAGCGCCCGTTCGCGCATCTGGGCGGCAAGGTGGTGGCGCGAGGGCAGCAGGATCGCCTCCGGCCACGTCTCGCGCACGGCCCTCCCGATCGCCGCGTCGAGGTCGGCGACGACCACGCCCGGCGCGCCCGCGAGGAGCGCGAAGAAGGCCGTCCAGCTGTCCGCGTCCTTGCCGCCCGCGACCCGCATGAGGCACGGCCGGGCACCGCGGACCGTCCCGTCGAGGGCGACCAGGATCGTGCCGGCTTTGAGGTTGCCGACCCGCGCCTCGGTTCGCTCTTCGTCGCTCTGCTGGCCGCGGGTTGGCCGGTATCCCCGCGTGAACAGGGTCGTCGTGTCGAGCACGACGGCCCGCGGCCACTCGGTCGGGTGGAGCGCGGCGATGACCGAGGGCGCGAAGGCGTCGAGGTAGTTGACGGCGAGGTTCGCCTGGCGGCTCGTCCCGCCCGGCCGGATGGACTTGAAGCCCGGCTTCAGGCGGTGGCGCTGGCAGGCCCGGAAGACCGACTCGCGCAGCTCGCGGCTCGCCGCGCGCAGGCTCATGCCCTCGCCGATGCGCAGGAAGAGGCGGGCGATCTCGGCGTGCCCGAACACGAAGTCGCGGCCGGTCCTGACGCCCTCGTGGCGGCCGTACACGTGCTCACAGGTCGGACAGGCAACCCCCGAGTCGGGGTGGCGCTCGGTCGGCTGGCGGACGGCGACCGGGACGCTGAACGAGTGGCCCCGTGTGCCCGGCACCGTGACGCAGCGGAACCGGGGACGGCGATGGGCGTCGCTCCAGCGGCAGGGCTCGAAGCCGTCGAGCCGGACCCGGCTGCCCGGATGCTCGGGACAACTCGGGCGGACGACCGCTGGATCGGACCTCCTGCGCGCCATGGGCGGATCGTGCCCGTCGCGCGTGCCACCTCGGCTGGCACAGCGAGCCTGTCAGCGGCCACTATTCCCAGGCAGATAAAACAGGGGGCCGCTCCAGCTCCCCTTCGTGCGTGGTCGCGCTTGATTGTCATGCGTGGGCGCACTATCCTTTCTCACGCATGATGGTCGTGTGAGAAGGAGGCGATGATGGCCAGGACGCACACCACCCTCGATCTCGACCGCGACCTCC
>JAZDPM010000080.1:0-4341 GCA_043797725.1 Chloroflexota bacterium | reverse complement strand
GCTGCCGGGGAGGCGTGGGTCACGCCCGGCGACCTCCTCGCGGCCGACGAGGTGCTGCTCTGCTCGTCCCTGGCGGGATTCGTGCCGCTCGTCGAGCTGGACGGCGCCCCGATTGCCGGAGGTGTTCCAGGTCCGTGGTCGGTGCGCCTGCGCGCGGCGCGGGAGGCATGGATCGTGGCGATGTCCGGGGGGTAGCCGCGGGAGCCGTGCGCAGGACGCGATCATTCCTGTCTGGAACCGGGCCCGGAGGCCGTATCTGACCCGGATCGTGCGCGCCGCGCAACGCAGGCGGTGGCTGGGGGCCGATCCGCCGCCAGCGAGCAGGCAACATGGCGCGCGACGCAACCGCGGGTGACCCCCGGCGCGCGCCCCCGGGCGGGCCGCCGGCGGCTATGCCCCCGTGACCCGCGGGCAGGCGCGCCCCGCCCCTTCTACACTCCGGACGTGACCCGCGACGAGCTCATCGAGCAGACGAAGCGCCTCATCGCCGAGGGCAATCGCCTCGCCGCCTCTCCCCCGATGGGCGCCCTGCGCTCCTGGCTCCAGGTCTCCGACGAGACCCTCGCCGACGCCTGGGGCAGCATGAATCGCTACCATCTTGCCTGGCTCTCGGTCGGCAAGCCGAAGGAGATCGTGCGGGGTCGTCCGATGACGCGCGACGAGGAGGCAGCCTACGTCCGCGAGGTTGCCCGGCAGAAGACGGCCGCACTCCGCATGAGCCTCGACGCGGTGGAGCGGCAGGGGATGCCGTTCCGCGGCGAGTCCGGCGGCGTCGGCGCCGGGCAGTGGACGGACGGTGCGGGCGCCCGGCAGGGAACGGGCGACGTCCCCGGCCGGGTCCGCTTCGACGTCCCGGCCGAGGCCGACGAGCTCGCCGCCCGGGTTCGGGAGGCACGCGAGGACGCCGCCCGCCACGACGAGGCCGAGCACCGGCCCCGCGCGCCCCGCCCGGAGCGCATGCAGCGATGACGCGGCCCGGCACCCCGGCGGTCGGCGGCGAGCGCGAGGTCCCGGTCCCCGATCCGGTCGCCCGCGACTACCTGCTCCTCGCCCTCCGCCTCGACCAGCGGATCGCGGGCCTCGTCGACGGCTACTTCGGCCCGGCCGACCTGAAGGCGCTCGTCGACACGGAGCAGCTCCGGTCGCCGGCCCACCTCGTCGACGCCGCCGCCGCGCTGCGCGCGCGCCTCCCAGGCGAGGTGGAGGAGCCTGGCCGGCGCCGCTGGCTCGACGTCCAACTGATCGCGCTCGAGGCGCAGGCGCGCGCCCTCGCGGGCGCCGGGCTGCCCTACCTGGAGCATGTCACGGCCTGCTTCGACTACCGGCCCACCCGCACCCCGGAGGCGGACTTCGATGCGGCCGCCGCCGAGCTCGACACGCTCCTCCCCGGCGACGGACCTCTCGCCGCCCGGATCGCCACCTGGGACGACCGCTTCACGATCCCGGTCGCCCGCGTCCGGCGCGTCGTCGAGGCGTTGCTGCCGGGCTTCCGCCGGCGCGCCGAGGCCCTCTTCGGCCTTCCCGACGACGAGGGCCTGGCCGTCTCGCTCGTCCGCGACCAGCCGTGGAGCGGCTACAACTGGTATGACGGCGGCCGTCGGAGCCGCGTGGACCTCAACACGGACCTCCCGATCCGGGCGGCCGACCTGCTCTCGGTCCTCCCTCACGAGACCTACCCCGGGCACCACCTGGAGCATGCCTGGCACGAGGCCCACCTGGTCGACGGACTCGGCCGGATGGAGGCGAGCGTCCTCTGCATCAACGCGCCCGAGTGCCTCCTGTCGGAGGGCTTGGCCGACCTCGGGAGGCGGTTCGCGGTCCCGCCGGACGACGAGGCGGACATCCTGGCCGAGGTCTACCGGCTGGCTGGCCTCCCGGATCTCGGCGCCGCCGCGCAGATCCGGGACACCGCCGAGCGACAGGTGGCGATCTCGCGGGCGCTCACGGCGGTCCGCGGCGTCGCCGGGAACGCCGCCCTCCTTCTCAACGCCGACGGCGCCCCCCGCGAGGAGGTCCTCGCCTACCTGGAGCGACGCCTCCTCTCGACGCCCGTGCGCGCCGCCAAGCGCCTCGAGTTCATCTCGCACCCCCTGTGGCGGACCTACGTCTTCGTCTACTTCGAGGGCGAGCGGCTCCTGCGCCGCTGGCTGGAGATGGTCCCGGTCGCGGATCAGCCGGCGCGCTTCCGGCGGCTCCTGGCGGAGCAGCTGACGCCCTCGGCGATCGTCGAGGAGATCGGGGCGGGGTGACCCGGCGCGGGGTTGTCCGGTGGGTCCGGACCCCGGCGCCGCAGGTCGGGCGCGGGGTAGCCCCGGTCAGCCCCCGGCCGCCCGGACCAGGAGGACGCGGTCCTCGCCGGCCCCGTCCCAGTCGGCGAACGCCGGCACTCCGTAGATTCGTGAGCTCCCCGGGCCGGTCCGGGGAGCGAAGCCAACGGCGGCGAAGAAGGCGAGCGCGATCCGGTCGTCGGGCCGGCAGGCGGCCTCCAGGGCGGTGACGCCCGCGGCGGCGAGCGGCGCGGCGAAGCGCTCCACCAGGTCCCTCCCGATTCCCCGGCGGCGGAACGTCGGGTCGACCGCCACGAGGTGGATCACGGCCTCCGCGGGCCGGTCGGCCGAGCGGAACCCCAGAACCAGCCCGAGGGGCCGGCGATCGCGCGACGCCTCGGCGAGCCACGCGGTGCCGCCGAGATGGCGGAACCAGGTCCGCCCGGGGCCGCTGCGGCCGGATCGCTCCTCGCGCCAGTCCCGGAGGCGCGCGTCGAGGCCGGCGAAGTCGGCCTCGGTCGGATGGCGAACCTCGTAGGGCGGCGCCGGGCTCCGCGGCACGGGCACGACCGGCGGGAACCAGTGGTCGAGGTTCGGGAAGTCGGGCATGGCTGGATCGTAGACGCTCCGCGACTGCGCGCGTCCGCACCGGCGGAGCGGGTATCCTTTGTCGCCGTGAGCCACTACGCCCTCGGACTGCCCGATCCCGACATGCGCGCCGGCTTTCCGGCTGCCGCGGAGCGGGTACGCGCCGCGCAGGCGTGCCTCGGCCCCCGGGCTCTCGAGGTGGCCCTCCAGCGCGACCCGACGCTCCGGGCGCGCGCCGGGGAGACCGGCCTCCGCCGGCTCCTGCGCGACACCGAGGTCTTCGTCGAGCGGGTCGCCCGCGCCCTCGCCTCCGGGGATCCCGGCCAGGCGCGCGAGTGGGCCGACTGGGTCGCCCCCGTCTATCGGCGCCGCAAGGTCCCGATGGACGACCTCGTGACGCTCAGCGAGGGGCTCCGGAGCGCGCTCTCGACGGTCCTGGCCCCCGAGGAGCAGGCCGCGGCCGACGTCGCCCTCGACGAGGCGATCGCCACGTTCCGGCGCTACCGGAGGATCGCGGGCGACGCCCGGAAGCGCAGCCGGATCCTGACGGCGCTCTACAAGGGCGGCTGAGCGAGGTCCGCGCGATGACGATCAAGTGGGTCCAGGCGGACCCCCTCGTGATGAACGGTGAGCCGTTCTGCTACGGCAGCCGGGTAACCGTCCGCCAGCTCCTGGAGATGCGCGCCGGCGGGTACGACCTGACGCGGATCCTCACCGACCACCCGGAGCTCCGCCGGCTCGGTGTCGCCGCTGCCTTCTGCTACGCGGCCGATAACGCCGAGCGCTACCCGGAGTTCTTCGGTGCGGACGGCGCGCTGGCCGGTCCCGGCTACACGGACGAGGAAGCGGCGACCCTCCCGGAGCAGTACCGGCGGCCGGGCGTGGTCGTGGCGGGAGCCACGGCACCCGCCTGACGCACCCCGGCCCGACGCGCCCGGGGCGGGACGCGTCCCGGGCGACGCGGCCCGGCGCCGGCCTGACGGCGCCCGCGCCGGGCCCGGGTCAATTCCGAGTAACGCGCTCGACATTCGGTCGACGATGGTACGCTTCGGCCTGCACCAACCCGCACATGGACCCGTCCCGGCATGACCGACCAGCCGACCACAACCCCGACCGCCGACGCCGCACCGGCCTTCGATCCCGTGCGCCGCGCCCGCGAGCTCGCGGTCCTCGACGCGCTCCGGAACGTCGTCGATCCCGAGATCGGGATGGACATCGTGGAGCTGGGGCTCATCAAGCAGGTCCTGCTCGGGGAGACCGAGTCCGAGGTCAAGATGATCCTCACGACCCCGTTCTGCCCCTACGCCGGGTCGATGATCGCCCAGGTCAGGGAGCAGGCCGAGCTGGCGCTCGACCACCCGGTCAAGGTGACCCTCCTCGCCGAGCGCTGGGACCCGCGCGACGCGGGCCTCATGTGGTGAGCGGGGAACCGACCGACCGCGCCCCGCGCGCCTCCGCGGTCGCCACGGGCCGCGGCGACGACGGC
>JAZDPM010000076.1:0-10592 GCA_043797725.1 Chloroflexota bacterium | reverse complement strand
CGCCCGCCGGCGCCGGGCCGATCGGAATCCTGGGTGGGACGTTCGATCCGCCCCATCTCGGGCATCTCGCGCTGGCCGAGGAGGCGCGCGAGGTCCTGGGGCTGTCGCGGGTCCTCTTCGTGCCGGCGGGCCAGCCGTGGCAGAAGGCGGACCGCGCCGTCTCGCCGGGACCGCTCCGTCTCGCGATGGTCGAGCGCGCGATCGCCGGCAACCCGTCCTTCGCGGCTGATCCGCGCGAGGTCGACAGGCCGGGGCCGAGCTACACGGTCGAGACGATCGCCGAGCTCGCGGCCGAGACCGGAGCGGAGCCGTGGTTCATCCTCTCGACGGAGGCGCTGGCAGGCTTCTCCACCTGGCGCGACCCGGAGCGGATCGTGGCCCTCGCGCGCCTCTGTGTGGTGCCCCGCGAGGAGGCGTCGGACACCGCGATCGCGACGTTCCGCGAACGCTTTCCCGTGGGCGCCGAGCGGATCACGGTCCTCGACCATCCGCGGCTTGCCATCTCCTCGACCCAGATCCGGGCCCGGGTTCGGGCCGGCCGGTCGATCCGCTATCTCGTGCCCGACGCCGTCGTGGCGCTGATCACGGAGTACGCTCTCTACGTTGCCGGTCCGGCGCCCGTTCCGGCCCCTGCAGACGCCTGAGGAGGCCCATGTCCAGCGACCCCATCCGCGACCCGCACGATCCCGCCGGCGACCCTTCCACACCGACGGAGGCTGCGCCGACGGAGGCCACGCGGGCGGAGGCCGCGCCGGTGCGCGTGCCGGCTCCGGCCCCGCGAGCCGGCCTGCCCTCCCGCACGACGCCCCCGCCCGCGATCGACAAGGCTCCGCTCGACCTCGCCCGCCGAATCGTGGAGCTCGCCGAGGACAGGAAGGCCGCCGACATCATCCTTCTCGAGATCGCGCCCCTGACCACCGTGGCCGACTACCTCGTGCTCTGCTCGGGCGGGTCGGAGCGCCAGCTCGGCGCGATCGCGGACGGGATCACCGAGGGCCTGAAGGCGGAGGGGATCCGGATCCTCTCGCGCGAGGGCGCGCCCGATTCGCACTGGGTCCTCCTGGACGCGGGTGCAGTCGTGGTCCACGTCTTTGCCCCGCCCGAGCGCGAGTTCTACGCGCTGGAGCGGCTCTGGGCCCAGGCGAGGACGGTCCTGCGGGTCCAATAGCCCGGTCGGCGCGCGGGGTGGGGGACGACCGCCGCCGCGCGACGGTACCAGCGGCCCATCGCCGGACTGCCCCTCCCGCCTCGACAATCCGGGGCAGGCGGCCGAACCGATCGGCCCCGCGTGCCGAGGTCCCTGGATCCCGATGGCGAGCCTCCGTGATCGATGCCCCGAGTGCGGCCGTCGCCTGGTCGTCTCGCGCTTCGACGCCGCGTTCCGCCTGCCCGATCACAGCGAGCGCCTCTGCTTCGCCGTCTCCGGCGGGCTGTGCGAGGACTGCCACCAGCTCTACATCGACCCCGAGCTGATCGAGACCCTCCGGCTGGGCCGGGCGCGCTGCGTCTTCGCGATCGAGTCTGACCTCGTCCTCCAGGAGCAGGCCTGGTCGAGCGCCGACTGAGGAGCTGCTCGTCGCTCGTCCGTCGCGCCACTCGGCGGTCGCGTGCCGGACGTGCGCGCCGCGCCATGTTCTCTGCTCCGCCGGCCGATTCGCGCCCGTTCGCGTGCCCGTTCGTGCGTGCCACGCACGATTCCGGGTGCGAAGAGGCACGTGCGGCACGTTCGGGCAGGAATGATCGCGTGCGACGCAATGCTCGCGGCGGCGCACCGCTCCGGGGCGGCCTCGTGAACCTCAGGTCCGGGCGACGCGCTCGGCGAGCCACAGCGAGAACGCGAGGCGCCGGCGCCGGGCGTCCGAGGCGCGCTCGCCCTTGAGCGCGGCGTCCAGCTCCAGGAGCCCCTCCAGCGCGCCGACGAGCTCGTCCTGCCGCCACGCGTGCCCCTGCTCCCAGAGCTTCCTCGCCGGGTACTCCTTGAGCCTGAGGGCCCGCGCGGTGGCCGCGATCGTCTCGCCCCGTTCGCGATGGTCGGCGACGAGGAGGAGCTCGCGGATTCGGCGATGGAGGACGGCGACGAGGACCGGCTCGGGCGTCGTCTCGAGGAGGCGCTCCAGCAGGTCGACGGCCTCGCGGGCCTTCCGCCCGCCGACGGCATCAAGGAATGCCCAGGTCGAGCCGGGCACCGCGTCCGCCACGAGCGCATCCACGTCCTCGGGTCGGACAGGGGCGTCGAGGCGGTAGACGGCGAGCTTCTCGAGCTCGGCGACGGCGAGGCGACCCTGGCGCCGGCGGTCCACGTCGCCCTCCCGTACGAACGCCCCCACCTTGCGGGCAAGCGCCTCGGCGGCTCCGTGCTCCAGCCGCACTCCGCGCTCCGTCGCCCGCTCCTCGATCCAGCGGGCCATGCCGCCCTCGCGGGGCGCGACGACCTGGCGCACCTCGCCGCCCGCGTCGGCGACCGCGGCCGCCAGGTCCTCGAGCGACTTCGGACGGCGTGCCGTTCCGTCGACGGGCTCCACGAAGGCGAGGGCGTTGCCGGGGGCCAGCGAGGCGATCGCCGCGAGCAGCGCGTCGCGCTCCGCCTTCGCCCGGACCAGGGGCCCCGGATCCTCCACGACCACGAGCGTGCCGCCGCCGAAGAGCGTCCCCGTCGCCACGCGCTCGGCGATCTCCGCGGCCCGCGTGCCGCCGCCGGTCGTCCGCCAGGTGACGGGCGGCTCGCCGCCGGTTCCGGCCGCCCGACGGCCGAGAGCGACCGCGGCGGCCTCGAGGCCGTACTCGTCGTCGCCCCAGTAGTAGCCGAGCGTCGGGGAGCTCACGCCGCACGCTCCGTGGCCACACGGCGGGCCGCCCGCAGGGCACGCCCGGTCCAGCGCAGGCGCCGGACGGCCGCGGGAGCCACGCCGGCGTGCGCGCAGACCGTCGTCTCGAGCATGCCGGCGCGGGTGCGCGCGCGCGCGTCGTCGTCGGCGGACCAGCCGTCCGGGTAGCGCCGCCGCCAGCCTGCGAAACGCGCGTCCAGCGATCCCAGCCGCTGGCCGGCGCGCTTGTCGGCATACGCGACGATGAGCTCCTCGATCGACGCGGACGCCAGCCAGGCGTCGGCCGCGGCGTCGAGCAGGCGCGTCACCGGGTGGGCCGCGACCGCCGGCGCCAGCTCGGGCATTCCGCGCCCGGCCAGCCACGCGGCGGAGCCTTCGCCGTGGGGCAGCGCCGCGGCCGGGTCCGACGCGGGGAGTGCCTTGTCGACGTCGTGGAGGAGCGCGGCCGCTTCCACGAGCGCCCGGTCCACGGCGACGCCGCGGGCCGCGCAACGGGCCGCAAGCCATCCCGCGATCTCCGCCACGGCGCGCGCGTGGCCGAGATGCCACGGGGGCGGTTCGAGCGAGAGGAGGAGGACGGCGGCGGCCGTGCGCGACGGGACGGGCATCGCGCCGATCATACGGGAGCCCGGCAGAGCGGCCGGGTTCGCCGCGGACGTCCGGACGGCGACCCGCCGCGGACGCTCCGGCCGCATTCCGCTGCGCCGGGCGCTCGGTCCGCACCGTGATGCCCCGAGCGTCGAGGGCAATGTCGATGGTCCCGACCTGGTCGGTTCGAAGGACGGCCGCGCCGGCGTCCTCCAGCCGCGCAACGACTTCGCGAGATGGATGGCCGTAGTCGTTCCGCGCGCCTACCGAGACGGCCGCCACGCGGGGGCGCGTCGCCGCCACCAGCTCCTCGCCGGTCGACGTCCGGCTCCCGTGGTGGCCGGCCTTGAGAAGGTCCACGGTCGGTAGGCCCCGGGACGCCAGCTCCACTTCCACCTGCGCCTCGGCGTCCCCCGCCAGGAGGAGGCGCCGACCCTCGAACGAGCCGAGGAGCACGATCGAAGCGTTGTTGACCGCGCTGCCCTCGTCGGATGCGTCGGACGGGACGCGGCCCGCGTCCGGCCAGAGCACGTCGAAGTCGATCCCGTCGAGCGCGAAGCGGTCGCCCGCGACCAGGCGGACGCTCGTCGCCCCGCGCTCTGCGAGGATCGTCGCGAGCGCCTCGTACCCCGGGGCGCTTCCCGGCATCCCGGGCTCGGCGAACCGCCCGACCCGGTAGCGCTCCAGGACGAGAGGCAGGCCCGCGACGTGGTCCTCGTGCGGGTGGGTCAGCACGACGAGGTCGATCCGGCGGTCCCACGGGGGGACCCGCGCGTCGAGCGCGACGAGGAGCCGGTCGGGGTCCGGGCCGCCGTCCACGAGCATCCGGCCGCCTGTCGGGCCGGTCACGAGGATCGCGTCCCCCTGCCCCACGTCGAGCACGACGACGTGGGCCCGGCCGTCGGGGCGCGTGGCGGCCGCGACGACGAGGACGGCCACCGCGAGCGCCCCCAGCACGCCGGCCAGCCGAACGATCCGCGTTGATCGCGGATCGTGGGGAGGACGGCCGCCAGGTGGTCGACCGCCAGGTGGTCGGCCGCCTTGTTGCCGCCCGCCGGGTTGCCGGCCGCCGGGAGGCGGCGCCGGGTGACTTGGCCGCGCTGCGACCGTTGCCGGACGTGCCGCCCGCGCCGCCCGTGACCTCCACCGGGCCGGGATCGCGAGGATCCCGGCGATGGCGACTGCAGCCGCGGCCAGGGCCATCTCCGGCGGCAGCGTGATGCTGGCCAGCGGCAGCGCGGCCGCGAGCCGGACGATCCCGATCAGCAGGCCCAGCACCACCGCCCCCGGAATACCGAGGATCGACGCGATGATCCCCGGTCCGCCGAGCGCCGCCAACGCCCCTCCGGCCAGGGCCATCGTGCCCGTCGCCATCGCCAGGGGCACGAGCGGGACCACGGCGAGGTTCGTGATCGGCGACAGGGGCGCCACCCGGCCGAAGGCGACGAGGACGAGGGGCAGGGTCGCCGCCTGTGCCGCGAGCGAGACGCCGAGACCCTCGCGGATCCACCGCGGCGCCCAGCCAACCCGCCGGTCCAGGACGGCCGTCACCGGCGCCGACCACGCGATGAGTCCCGCCGTCGCGGCGGCCGAGAGCTGGAGCCCGACGTCCGCGGCGTTTGCCGGGCTGGCGACGACGAGGCCGGTGACGGCCCAGCCGAGCGCGGCAGCGGCCGTTCCCGGGCGCCCCGTCTCGCGCGCCAGGAGGGCGACGCACGTCATCGCGGCGGCGCGCACCACCGACGCGGACGCGCCCGCCAGCACCGTGTAGACGACGATCGCGACGAGAATCCCGCCGGACCGGGTGCGCCGCGCGCGGCCTGCCAGCAGGGCCCCGACCAGGCCGGCGACGAGGGCGATGTTCCAGCCCGAGATGGCAACCACGTGGGAGAGGCCGGTCGCCGTGAAGGCCGCCGCGAGGTCGCGGTCCACCCGGTCACGGAGCCCGACCAGGATCCCGGCAGCCAGGCCGGCAGCCGGTTCGGGAAGCGCACGGGCCAGCGAATCGCCGGCGGCGCGCCTGGTCCGTTCCAGCAGCCCCGCCGCGTCCGTGGAATGCGCCACGAGCTCGAGGGTGCCCGTCCGCAGCGTGCCGGCGACGCCGATCCGCCGGAGGAACTCCCCGTAGCCGCCCTCGGGCGGGGGGGCCGGCCGCCCCTCGATGCGCACCCGATCGCCGGGCTCCACGGCCGGGTAGCGCGGCGCGGTCACCGCGAAGAGAACCCCGAACGGTTCGTCGAGCTCAACCGTCAGTCGCTGCTGACCATCGAGCGGTGCGCTCACCGCCGCAACCCGGGCCGTCCAGGGGCCACTGCCGGAGGGCAAGGATGTTGGCGCCTCGGGGCCGCCCGCCGAGACGGCCAGGCGGCCGATGACGAGCCAGGCGCCCGCCAGCACGCCGACGATCGCGCGACGACGGCTCCCGCTGCCCGCCCGGAGGCCGAGGAACGCGACGAGCGTCGTGGCCGCCGCGACCGGGGCTACCAGCGCGGCCAGGGGCACCCCGGCCGACGCAGACGCCAGGCCGACCGCGATGGCCCCGATCCCGACCCGCGATCCGAACGGGATCACGGGCCGACGGTGACGAGGTCCCGCACCTTCCCGAAGGTCGCCTCGCCCAGGACGCCTCGGCTGCGCAGCTCGTCGACCGTCGCGAACGGCGCCTCCTCGCGGGCGGCGATGATCTTCGCCGAGGTCACCGGCCCGATGCCCGGCAACGCGTCGAGGGCGGCGGCCGACGCCGAGTTGAGGTCAACCAGGCCCGCAGGCGGGCGGTCTCCAGCGCCGGGGTGCGCCGCGGGGGCGAGCGAGGACGCTGCCGGCGGGTCGTCGCGGGAGGGAACCCGGACCTGCTGGCCGTCGCTGAGCTCCGCTGCAAGGTTGATCAGGCTCGCCGCCTGCACGTCCACGCGCGGCCCGAACCCGCCGGCCGCGGTGACGGCGTCCACGACCCGGGCACCGGGCGCGAGGCGGTAGACGCCCGGGCGGCGCACGGCCCCCGCGACGTCCACGACGAGCGCCGGCCCCGCGCGACCGCTCCCCGCGGCCGGGTCTCCGGGGCTCGCGACGGGCGTGCTGCCGGCGAGGAGCCGGCTCACGGCGAGCGGGGGAGCGCCGTCGCCCGGCAGGATCATCGTGGGCGAGGACGACCCCACGATCACGATCGCCACGGCGGCGACGACGGCCACGGCTGCCGTCGCGACCGCAACGAGGGCCAGCACGGCCCGGTGCCCGCCGCCTGCCGATCCGGGCGGATCGGGCCGCGCCGAGGGCGCAGCCCCGGCCAGCGGGCGGGGGTCCGGCGGGGACGGCAAGGGGTCGGCCGCGTCCTCGAGGGCGCGCCAGGGGAAGGGGTGCTCCACGCTCGACTCCCCGGCGGGCGTGCGGGCGGGCCGAATGGACGGATTTCGACGAGCACGAAGACGCCCGCCGCATTGGGGGCACATCCGATGCGGCGGGCGTCGATCCGGAGAGTAGCGAGGCCCGCTTATCCGCGACTTATCGTCGATCCGGCCTCGCCAGGGGTCAGCTCGGCAGCCGCTCCAGCATCGGCTTCACCTCGGTCACCAGCCGCGTGATCGACTCCTCGTCGTACGTCGCGGGCACGCCCGCGATCAGGTGCCGGTAGCCGAGCTCGACGTACGGCGCCAGCATCTCCGCCACGTCCTCCGGCGTGCCCACCGGCTGGTTCTTCCAGGGATCGGCGACCCGGTTGCGCTCGAAGGCCTCCCGGAAGAGCCGTTCCGCTTCAGCCCGGTCGTCGCGGATGAAGACGGTCCCGATCCCGGTCGTCCGCTCGATCTCGGCGGGGTCGCGCCCGACGGCCGCGCAGTGCTCGAGGAGGATCGCCTCCTTGCGCCGGACCGTCTCGATCCCGCCACCCACGTTGTTCATGTCCGCGTACTTCGCGACGAGCTTGAGGGTCACCTGCTCGCCGCCGCCGCCGATGCAGATCGGGAGGCGCGCCTGGACCGGCGCCGGGAGGTTGCGCGTGTGCCGCGAGGTGTAGCGCGGCCCGGTTGCCGTCGGCTCCGTCCCGTGCAGCATCCCGCGCATGATCGGGAGCGCCTCGCCTAGCCAGCGCAGCCGTTCCGGGAACCCGGATCCGAACTCGATCCCGAAGTCCTCGTGCTCCTCCTCGAACCACGCCCCGCCGATGCCCAGGATCGCCCGCCCGCCGCTGATGTGGTCGAGCGTCGTCGCCATCTTGGCCACCAGGGCCGGGTTGCGGAACGGGTTGGCGCCCACCATGAGCCCGATCCGCACGTGCTCGGTCGCCTGGGCCC
This sequence comes from Chloroflexota bacterium, assembly GCA_043797725.1. GTDB lineage: Bacteria > Chloroflexota > Limnocylindria > Limnocylindrales > CSP1-4 > CTSoil-043. The sequence continues at coordinate 2,893 of JAZDPM010000076.1, read as the reverse complement.
ACGCGGCCAGCGTCAGCCAGCCCTCGTAGTTCGGGCCGTGCGAGTCGCCCACGATCGGGTACAGGTGATCCCACGTCCACAGGCTGTCGTAGCCGAGCCGGTCGGCGCGCACGCCGGCCTGGAGCAGTGACGGCCAGTCCGTGTACTGGTTCCAGCAGAGTGCGCCGAGCTTGACCTGGGCCATGGGTTCCTCCGGGCTGGGTGGGCCGGATCGAGGGTACGCCATCGGCAGACACCCGGCCCCCGGATGGGGGAGGGTCGGCTCTGCGCGCCGGGCCTCCGACCGTGGCACGCTGCACGCAGTCCGCAGTGCCATCCCGCACCCGTCGCCCGGCGGGCGCCGCCCGAGGAGCTCGAACCCCGTGCCCGACTTCGCCCCCGTCAACCTGGAACCGTTTGCCCTCGAGCCCAAGGAGCCCGAGCCCGCCCCGCCGCCCGACGGGACGGTCCCCGACCTCGCCACCGATGTCCTCGGCGCCAGCCACAACCCCCTCGATTCGTTCTTCGCGCCGTCCTCCGTGGCCGTCATCGGGGCCACCGAGAAGGCGGGCAGTGTCGGCCGGACGATCTTCTGGAACCTGATCAGCAGCCCCTTCGGCGGTACGGTCTACCCGGTCAACCAGAAGCGCGCCAGCGTCCTCGGCGTCCGGGCGTACCCGAACCTTGCCGCGCTGCCGGAGACCCCCGGGCTCGTGGTCGTCGTGACCCCGGCCTCGACGGTGCCGGCGACCGTCGAGGAATGCGCGGCGGCCGGCGTCAAGGCCGTGGTCATCATCTCCGCCGGGTTCAAGGAGATCGGGCCGGAGGGCGCCGAGCTGGAGCGCCGGATCCTCGCGACGGCGCGGGCGAACGGGATGCGCATCGTCGGGCCGAACTGCCTGGGCGTCATGCGCCCGACGACCGGGCTCAACGCCACCTTCGCAGCGGGAATCTCCGCCCCGGGGACCGTCGGCTTCGTGAGCCAGAGCGGCGCCCTGCTCACCGCGGTCCTCGACTGGAGCGCCCAGGAGAAGGTCGGCTTCAGCGCCGTGGTGTCGCTCGGCTCCATGCTCGACGTCGGCTGGGGCGACCTGATCACCTATCTCGGCAACGACCCGGCGACGCACAGCATCGTCGTCTACATGGAGACGATCGGGGATGCGCGGGCCTTCCTGTCGGCCGCTCGCGAGGTGGCCCTGACGAAGCCCATCATCGTGATCAAACCCGGCCGCACGGAGCAGGCGGCCAAGGCCGCGGCCTCGCACACGGGCTCCCTCACCGGCTCGGACGAGGTCCTCGCCGCCGCCTTCCGGCGCGTCGGCGTCCTGCGCGTCGACGCGATCGCCGACCTCTTCAACGTCGCCGATTTCCTGGCCAAGCAGCCCCGCCCGAGCGGGAAGCGCCTGACGATCCTCACCAACGCCGGCGGCCCCGGGGTCCTCGCGACCGACGCCCTGATCACCGGCGGGGGCGAGCTCTCCGAGATCTCACCGACCACCATGGAGGAGCTCAACGCCTTCCTCCCCGGGCCGTGGAGCCACAACAACCCGATCGACATCATCGGCGACGCTGCCCCCGAGCGATACGCGAAGGCGCTCGAGGTTGCCGCCGGAGACGAGGGCAGCGACGGGCTCCTCGTGATCCTGACACCCCAGGCGATGACCGACCCGACGGCGACCGCCCGCGAGCTGGTCCGCTTCGCGAAGATCAAGGGCAAGCCGGTGCTTGCCAGCTGGATGGGCGGCCGGGACGTGGCGGAGGGCGCGGCTATCCTGCGCGACGCCGGCATCCCGACCTTCGACTACCCCGACGACGCGGTGAGAGTCTTCAACGCCACCTGGCGGCTCGACAGCAACCTGCGCGAGATCTACGAGACGCCCACGCTCCCCTCGGACGAGGAGCATCCGGTCGACCGGGCCCGGGCCGAGACGCTCATCGCGGCCGTCCGCGCCGAGGGGCGGACGCTCCTGACGGAGGACGAGTCGAAGGATCTCCTGGCGGCCTACGGCATCCCGATCACCGAGACCGTGGTTGCCCCGACGATCGAGGACGCCGTCGTCGCGGCCGGCCGGATCGGCTACCCGGTCGTCGTCAAGCTCTACTCCCACACGATCACCCACAAGACCGACGTCGGCGGCGTCCAGCTCAACCTCAAGGACGAGGACGCCGTGCGCCAGGCGTACGAGGTGATCCGCTTGTCGGTGACTGAGCGCAAGGGCGCCGAGCACTTCGAGGGCGTCACGGTCCAGCCGATGGTCAACTGGACCGGGTACGAGCTGATCCTGGGCAGCTCCATCGACCCCCAGTTCGGGCCGGTGCTCCTCTTCGGGATGGGCGGCCAGCTCGTGGAGCTCTTCAGGGACCGGGCTCTCGGGCTCCCCCCGCTCACCACGACGCTGGCCCGCCGGATGATGGAGAACACCACGATCTACGGGGCCCTCAGGGGAATCCGGGGTCGCCCGGGGGTCGACCTGGACCAGCTGGAGCAGCTCCTCGTCCGGTTCAGCCAGCTCGTCGTCGAGCAGCGCTGGATCGCCGAGCTCGACATCAACCCGCTCCTCGCCTCGGCGGAGCGGCTCATCGCCCTCGATGCGCGGGTTGTCCTCCACGACCCGTCGGTCGAAGCCCGGGACCTGCCGCGCCTGGCGATCCGGCCGTACCCCCGGAAGTACGCCAGCACGTGGACGCGCCCCGACGGGCATGTCCTGCAGATTCGCCCGATCCGCCCCGAGGACGAGCCGCTCGTCGTCGAGTTCCACCGCACGCTCTCGGAGGAGACGGTCGTCCAGCGGTACCTCCGCCGCCTCGGCTTCGACGAGCGAACGGCCCACGAGCGCCTGATCCGGATCTGCTTCCTCGACTACGCCCGCGAGCTGGCGCTGGTCGCCGAGGGCGACCACCCGGAGACCGGCGC
>JAZDPM010000075.1:0-6418 GCA_043797725.1 Chloroflexota bacterium | reverse complement strand
GCCGCCGTGAAGAGCGCCTTCGACGACCTGCCCGGCGTGGGGCCCGCCCGCAGGCGCGCCCTCCTGCGCACCTTCGGGTCGGCGAAGCGCGTCCGGGAGGCGCCGCTGGAGCAGGTGGCGGCCGTGCCGGGCATCGGGCCGGTCCTGGCGGCCCGGATCAAGGAGCACCTGGAGGCGACCTGAGCGGGGCAGTCGAACGCCCGGGGGTGAACGGTGGTAGCATCCCCGGCCGATGCGCCGATTCACCCCCGCCCTCATCCTGACGGTCCTGGCGGCCGCCCTGGTCCTCAACTTCTGGCCCAACCTCAAGCTGCCCGACTTCGGTCCGGACGGCGCGAGCCGCCTCATCGAGACCAAGCTCGGCCTGGATCTCGTCGGCGGCCTCCAGGTGGAGTACCAGGCCCTCCCCGCCGGCGGCAAGTCGCCGGACGCGGGCGCCATGGCCACGATCAAGCAGATCGTGGAGAACCGGGTCAACAGCCAGGGTGTCACCGAGCCCGTCGTCCAGACGCAGGGCAGCGACCGGATCGTGGTCGAGCTCCCCGGCGTCAACGACCCGGACCCGATCCGCAAGCTCCTGGGTTCGACCGGGCGCCTTGACTTCGTGCCCCTGCCCCCCGAGCGATACGGCACGGGGGCCAACCCGGGACCGAACACCGCCATCCAGGGCCAGCCGCTGCCGACCGAGGAGACCACGCTCTTCTCCGGTGACCAGCTGGACCAGGCATTTCCGAGCCAGGACAACAACGGGGCGCGGGCCGTCGGCTTTCGCCTCAAGGGCGAGGGCGGCAAGCTCTTCGGCGACTACACCACCGCGAACGTCGGCAACTTCTTCGCCATCGTGCTCGACGGGTCCGTGGTCTCCGCGCCGGTCATCCAGAGCGCGATCACCGGGGGCGACGGGATCATCACCGGGGGTGACGGCGGCTTCTCCGTGGCCGAGATGAACAGCCTGGTCACGGTCCTCGCGTATGGCTCGCTGCCGTTCCCGATCCAGGAGATCAGCTTCCAGGATATCGGCGCGACGCTGGCGGGCTTCTCCCTTGACCGGATCCTCGTCGCCGGCCTCATCGCAGTCCTCCTGGTCTTCCTCTTCATGCTCGTCTTCTACCGGCTGCCCGGCGTCGTCGCCTGCCTCGCGCTGCTCTACTACGCCCTGGTCGTGCTGGCGATCTTCCGGCTCATCCCGGTGACGCTGACCCTGGCCGGCATCGCGGGCTTCGTGCTCTCGGTGGGCATGGCGGTGGACGCGAACGTGCTGATCTTCGAACGCATGAAGGAAGAGCTGCGGATCGGCAAGTCGCTGCCGGCGGCCATGGAGGCGGGCTTCAACCGGGCCTGGAACTCCATCCTCGACTCCAACGTGTCGAGCCTGATCACCGCCTCGATCCTCTACCTCTTCGGGTCGTCCACGATCCGCGGCTTCGCCCTCGTCCTGATCATCGGCGTCCTCCTCTCGATGTTCACCGCGATCACCGTGACCCGGACGATGCTCCGCTCCGTGGTCCCCCACGTGTGGGCGCGACGGCCCGGGCTGTACGGCCTGCGTGAAGAGGAGTTCGCGGGGGCTCGCGGCCGGGCGGTCGTCCGCGGGGAGGCCCGCTCCCGTGCGTGACCTGGTCGGCAAGAGGAACTGGTTCTTCGCCTTCTCGCTCGCCCTCACCATCCCCGCGATCATCTTCATCCTGCTTGGCCCTCTCACGGGCGGGGAGGCCGGCCTCCAGTTCTCCATCGACTACACGGGCGGCACGAAGTGGGAGGTCCGCTTCGACGACCGGACCGTCACCCCGGAGCAGGTCAAGGCCGTCCTGGCCGCCGAGGGCTACGGGGACTCGACCGTCCAGACGTCCTCCGACGACTTCCTCCTCATCCGCACGGTACCGATCGGGTTCGTCGAGGCTGCCAGCCCGAGCCCGGACCCGTCGGCCAGCGCCTCCGCCGCCCCGTCGGACAGCCCCGCGCCCTCCGGCTCGCCCAGCGTGCCGCCGGCCTCCGTCGCGCCGGCCACGCCGGTGCCGCCCGGCCAGGTGTCGCGGACCGGCGAGATCGGCGTGCTCGCGGCGGCTCTCGAGGCGAAGCTGGGTGCCATCGAGTCGCAGCGCCAGCTGACCACCATCGGCCCGGTCATCTCGGCCGAGCTGACCCAGCAGGCGATCATCCTGGTGCTCATCGGGTCGATCGGGAGCCGGCTCTGGATGAGCTTCCGCTTCCGCGCCTTCCGCTTCGGCGCGACCGCCCTCGTGGCCCTCGTCCACGACGTGATCATCGTCGTGGGCTCCTTCGCGGTGCTCGGGACGCTCTTCGGCCTCGAGGTGGACGGCCTCTTCGTCACGGCGATGCTGACGATCATCGGCTTCTCGGTCCACGACACGATCGTCGTCTACGACCGGATCCGCGAGAACCGCTCCCGCCACGCCGGTGAGCGATTCTCGAACATCGTCAACCACTCGATCCTGCAGACGCTGGCCCGCTCGATCAACACGAGCCTCACCGTCATCTTCACCCTGACGGCGCTCTTCCTCTTCGGCGGCGACTCGATCCGGCCGTTCGTCCTGGCGCTCCTGATCGGGATCACCTCGGGCACGTACTCCTCGATCTTCAACGCCGCGCCGCTGCTCACGGTGTGGGAGGAGTGGGAGGCGCGCCGCAAGGAGCGGACCGCGCCCGGTCGCCCGGTGCGCCGCCCCGCGGCGTGACCGTCGCCGCGATGCCTTCCGGCGCCGCGGCACCCGCGAAGTCGCACGTGAGTGGCCCGTGCGATGCTTCCCCGATGCTGACCCCGCGCTACCGGTGGCGCTATCCGGATCGGACGCCGCTCGACGGCGCGTTCCTCGCGGCCGTGGAGGCGCACGGGGCCTCGTCGCTCGTGGCCATGGTCCTCGCCCGCCGCGGGGTCGTGGCCGGCGACGTCGACGCCTACTTCGGGCCGCCCGCCCTGGGGCTGCACGATGCCGCCCTGCTGCCGGACGCGGCCGCGGTGGTGGCGCGCGTGGCGCGGGCCCGTGATCGCGGCGAGCGGGTCCTCGTCGTTGGCGACTTCGATGCGGACGGCCTGACCGGCCTCGCGATCCTCGCGACGGCCCTCCGTCGGCTGGGCCTGGACGTCGCAACCCACGTTCCGAGCCGGGTGGACGAAGGCCACGGGCTCTCCCTGCAGGCCGTGGCGGCGGCGCGCGATGCCGGCCGCAGCCTCCTCTTCACGGTCGACACCGGGTCGTCGAGCGTTGCCGAGGTTGCGGCCGCCGGGCGCGACGGGATCGACGTGATCGTCACCGACCACCACCGCGTCCCCGACGTGCCCCCCGCGGCTTTCGCCCTCGTCAACCCGCACCGCCCGGACGGCACCTACCCGGATCGCCGCCTGGCCGGCAGCGGCGTCGCGCTCAAGGTCGCGGCGCTCCTCCTGGAGCGGCTGGCAGGGATCCCCGCCGCGGTCACCATCGCCGACCTGGCCGACCTTGCGGCCATCGGGACCGTGGCCGACGTGGCCCCCATCCTCGGCGAGAACCGGTCCCTCGCCCGGATCGGCCTCGAGCGGCTGCGGACCGCGCCGCGACCCGGTATCGCGGCCCTGCTCGCCTCGGCCCGGGTGGAACCGGCGTCGGTCACCCTGGAGACGATCGCCTTCGTCATCGCCCCGCGCCTGAACGCCGCCGGCAGGATGGGGGACGCCGCGGCCGCCGCGGCCCTGCTCCTCGCCGAGACCGCCGAGGACGCGGCCGCCGCCGCGGCCGCCCTCGAGAGCGCCAACACCACGCGGCGCGACGTCACCCGGTCAGCCGTCGCGGAGGCGCGGGCGATCCTGGCCGACGAGGACGCCGACCTTCCCGCCACGCTCGTCCGGGGGCCCTGGCCGGTCGGCATCGTGGGGCTCGTCGCCGCGCGCCTTGCCGAGGAGCGAGGCCGCCCGGCCGTCGTCGCGGCCGAGCTGGACGGCGTGCTGCGGGCCTCCTGCCGGGCGCCCGAAGGCTACGACCTGGCCGGCACGCTGACCGCCTGCGGGGACCTGCTGGTCCGTCACGGCGGCCATCGCGGCGCCGCGGGCCTGGAGGTGCGGGCCGACCGCTGGGACGACTTCCGGGCGCGGTTCCTGGAGCTGGTGGGTGCCGGCGGGCCGATCGACCCCCGGCCGGAGCTGGTCCTCGACTTGGCCCTCCCGGCCCGCGCCGCCGACTACCGCCTGCTCGCGCACCTGGCCGCCCTCGCCCCGACGGGGCCGGGGAACCCGGAGCCGCTGATCGCCGTCCACGGCCTCACCGTGACCCGCGTCCGGGCCGCCGCGGGCGGCCACACCCAGCTGACCCTGCGCCGCGACGTCGATGTCGTGGACGCCATCGCCTTCGAGCGCGGCGACCTCGCAGAGACCGTCCGCGAGGGCGACCGGATCGACGTCGCCGGCCGTCTCGGCAGTCGCCGCTTCGGCGGGCTCGAATCACTGCAGCTCGTGGTTCTCGATGTGGCGCCCGCCCGGGATCGGCAGGCGCCCGCAGGGGCCGGCTGATGGCGCGTCGCGCGCCGGCCGACCGCGAGGAGCGACCCGTCGTCCGCCGGACCACCGGCGACCCGTACGGGCTGACGGCGGCGCGCCCCTTCCTGGCCCCGATCCTCTCGGTCGGCGGGCTGGCCATCGTCGGGCTCCTGACCCTGGGTCTCCTGACCGGCAACCTCCCGTTCCTCCCGTCGCGCGGCAACCCCGGCGGCGCGGACAACCCCGGCTCCGGCGGGCCGGTGACGCCGGGACGGAGCGCGCCGCCCGTCGTCAACCCTGAGGTCGGCATCGACGGCAGGCTGGTCTACGCGAAGGCCGGCAACCTCTGGATCCATGAGGGGACGGAGTCCCGCCGCCTCACGAACACCGGCCGCGACTCGCAGCCGGCGTGGTCGGCCGACGGGGCCTGGGTCTACTTCATCGAGACCCGCCAGACGGCCGGGCGCTTCGCCGTGGCCGGGACCGAGCGGCGTTACGACCTCTGGTACCCGCTCCTGACCCGGATCCGGCCCGACGGCACGGATCGCGAGGCGCTCCTCTCGGGCCTCTATCGGAGTGGGCCGTCGAACCGCTACACGTGGTTCTTCTTCATGCGCGATCCGGCGGTCAGCCCCGACGGGAAGCAGCTGGCCCTCGTGTCCGACGGCACCGACCCGACCGCCTCGAACGTGGTCCTGCAGACGTTCGACATCACCCGCAAGAAGCTGGCCAAGGTCGGCCTGCCGGAGCAGGCGCCGCTCGGCCACCAGAACCCGACCTGGAGCCCGGACGGGAAGTACATCCTCTACGTCAAGAACGAACGCCTGGGGACCCGCGGCCTGCCGGCACTCTGGCGTTACGAGGTGGCGACCGGGAAGAACGTCGCCCTGACCCGCGCCGGCTACACCCACCCCTCGTACTCCGCCGACGGACGCCGGATCGTGGCCACGAAGACCAGCAGCCTGGCGACCGACATCGTGGTGCTCGACGCCCGCAACGGGAACGAGCTCCTGCGGGTGACCTCGGACGGCCAGTCGTGGGGCGGCGCGTGGTCCCCGGACGGCACCCAGATCGCCTTCCTCCGCCTCGCCGGGGTCACCGTCGACCTGAACGTGGCCACCCTCGAGGGCGCGACCGGGGGCGGCCTGGCGGTCAAGGAGACGAAGCCGCTCACCGAGTTCAGCGGGCTCGACGCCGAGAGCCGGCCCGCGTGGTGGGGGCCGCGACCCACCCCCGCGCCCACGGCGGCTCCGTCGGGCTCCCCGTCCGCGGCCCCGTGACGGAGCCGTACCTCCCTCGCCTGGCGCGCCGGTCGGGCGCGACCCGGACCGTCCTCTGCGTCGGCATCGACCCGACTCCCGAGATGCTGCCCGAGGGCTGGCCGACGGGCCTCCCCGGGATCGAGCGCCTGGCGCGGCTCATCGTGGAGGCGGCGGCGCCCCACGCGGCGGCCGTGAAGCCCAACCTCGCCTTCTTCGAGGCGTATGGGAGCGCCGGCATCGCGGCGCTCGAGCGGGTGCTGGCGGCGACCCCGCCCGGCGTCCTCGTGGTGATCGACGCGAAGCGGGCCGACGTCGAGACGACCTCCGCCCGCCAGGCAGTCGCCCTCTTCGACGCGCTGGGAGCGGACGCCGTCACGGTCAATCCGTACCTCGGGCTGGACGCCCTCGCGGCGTTCCTCGAGCGGGTTGATCGTTTCGCCTACGTCCTCTGCCGGACCTCCAACCCCGGCGCCGGCGAGCTGCAGGACCTTGTCGTCGCGGCCGACGCGTCGCTCGGGGCGCCGGCGGAGGCGCTTCATCGCCGCGTGGCGCGCCGGGTCGCCGCGGCCGGCCTGGGCGAGCGGGCCGGCCTGGTGGTTGGGGCGACGGCGCCGGCCGAGCTGGCGGAGATCCGGGCGCTCGTGCCCGGCCTCGCCTTCCTGGTGCCGGGCGTCGGCGCGCAGGGCGG
>JAZDPM010000062.1:0-2708 GCA_043797725.1 Chloroflexota bacterium | reverse complement strand
GCCACGCCCCCGCGCGCCTCGCGGTCGCATGCGGCGCCACGCCCCCGCGCGCCTCGCGGTCGCATGCGGCGCCACGCCCCCGCGCGCCTCGCGGTCGCATGCGGCGCCATGTTTCCTGCCTCGTCGGGCCCTTGGTGACCGCTCGGCCGGTGTTCATGGCGTGGGACGCACGAAGCGAGGTGCGAAGGGGCGCCCCGGATCGTTTCGGGCAAGGAACATGGCGTGGCGCGCAAGGGCGACGGGAGGCCGGTGTAGGGGCTCCGCCGGGCCCTGTGCGGGGGTACTCGCCTGACGCGCGCGCCGATCCGTGCGAGGATCGACGCATGGACGATCAGGGGCTCGGGTCCGGGGGCGAGCCCGTCCCGGGAGAGCCCGACGTGGCCCCGGGGCCCGGCCAGCCCGAGAGCGCCTACGAGCTGCTGCAGCGGGGCCAGACCCTGCTTGCGCGGCGGCATCACGCGCAGGCTGCGATCGTCCTCGCGCGGGCCGCTCGCCTGGAGCCCGGCCGCGGCTCGATCCTGGAGCCCCTCGGGAGGGCCTGCTTCATGGCCGGGCAACTTGAGCGCGCGACAGAGGCCTTCGAGGCACTCCTGACGGTGGACCCATCCTCGCACTACGGCCACTTCGCGCTCGGCCGGACGCTCCTCCGGACGGGCCGCGCGGCCGAAGGGAGGAAGCACCTCCGTCTCGCGGCGGCGCTGGCACCCGAGAGCCCGCTCTACCGCGGCGCGCTGCGGCACCTCGCCGGGGAGTAGCCCGCCCGCGTCACGCGCGGCCCGGCCCGGTCGCACGGACTTCGTGCACGAGGACGAAGGCGTGCGGCGCGCGCCGGCCGGGCAGCCAACGGATCAGCCCGGTGGCGCCCCCGCCGGCTCGGCCTCCATCAGGCGCGCCAGCCACAGGATCCCGACGAGCGTCTTCGCGTCGCCGATCTCGCCACGCTCGGCGGTCGCGAGGGCGTCGCGCCAGGGGAGGCGGACCAGCTGCAGCACCTCGTCCTCGTCCGGATCGAGGCGGTCCGGCCCGGCGAGCGTGAGGTCCGTGGCGAGGTAGAGGAACATCCGCTCGGTGGCAAAGCCGGGCGCAGTCCAGAAGTCGGTCAGCCGCTCCCAGTGCCCGGCGCGGTACCCCGTCTCCTCTTCCAGCTCGCGGCGGGCGGCCCCGTCGGGATCCTCGGTCGCGCCCGAGGCCGGGTCGCGGTCGAGCGTCCCGGCCGGGATCTCGAGGAGGGCCCGTCCGGCAGGGTGGCGGTACTGGCGCACGAGGAGGACCCGGTCCTCGGGATCGACCGCCACGATCGCCACGGCGCCCGGATGCACGGCCACGTCCCGCCGCGCCCGCCGCCCGTCGATGCGCTCCACCGTGTCCACCCGGAACTCGAGCACGTGGCCTCGATGGAGCAGCTCGGACGCGACGAGGCGCTCGACGAGAGGATCGACGGGGCGGTCGGGATCGGACATTGCCCGATTATCGTCGCCTCCGGCGGAAGCGGACGACTCGGACACACCCCCGGACGCGGGCGAGCCACCCGACTCGGACACGCCCCGGTCGCGGGCGAGCCGGGCCCGGGGGCCCGGCTCATCTCCGGTGCGACGGATGGGCGACAGATGCCGCCCGACGCCTCAACTCGCCGCGGTGCGCCGCAGGCTCAGCTCGGACTCGGCGTCGAACAGGTGTATCTTGTCGAGCGGGATATGGACCGTGACCTCGTCGTCCGGGCGGACGCGGCGGTCTGCCGAGACGATGGCCACGACGTCGGCCCCTGCGATCCCGATGTGGAGGAGCTCCTCGTTGCCGAGGTACTCCACGACGTCCGCCCTCGCCGGGACGGTCGCGGTGGCCCCGCCGGTGGGGGCGACGTCGAGGTGCTCGGGCCGGATCCCGACGATGAATCGCCTGCCGGTCGTGGCGCCGACCGCCTCGCGGAAGTGCACGGGGAGCGGGACCTCCACGCCCTCGCCGCGGAGCACCGCGGATTCGCCGGTTCCGGTCAGCTCGACCGGCAGGAAGTTCATGGCCGGGCTGCCGATGAAGCCAGCCACGAACTTGTTGTCCGGAAGGTCGTAGAGCGACTGGGGCGTGCCGACCTGCTGGAGCTTCGCCTGGCTCATGACGGCGATCCGCTGGCCCATCGTCATCGCCTCGACCTGGTCGTGGGTGACGTAGACGATCGTCGTCTTGAGGCGCTTGTGGAGCCGGGCGATCTCGGCCCGCGTCTGGACGCGCAGCTTCGCGTCGAGGTTCGAGAGCGGCTCGTCCATCAGGAAGACGGCGGGCTCCCGGACGATTGCCCGGCCCAGGGCAACGCGCTGGCGCTGGCCGCCGGAGAGCTCCTTCGGCTTGCGCTCGAGAAGCGCCGTGAGCTGGATCGTCTCGGCCGCCGCCTTGACGCGCCGGTCGATCTCCTTCTTCTCGATCTTGCGGAGCTTGAGGCCGAAGGCGAGGTTGTCGTACACGTTCATGTGGGGATACAGCGCGTAGCTCTGGAAGACCATCGCGATGTCGCGATCCTTCGGCGCGATGTCGTTGACGACCCGGTCGCCGATCGAGATGGTTCCCTCGGTGATGTCCTCGAGGCCGGCGATCATCCGCAGGCCCGTGGTCTTGCCACAGCCCGATGGGCCCACCAGGACCATGAACTCCCCGTCCTCGATGGAGAGGCTCAGGTCGTTGACGGCGGTCACCTCGCCGTACCTCTTGGTGACGTG
>JAZDPM010000049.1:0-4013 GCA_043797725.1 Chloroflexota bacterium | reverse complement strand
CTGGACGCCTCGTTCACCGAGCTCAAGCTGCGCCGCGACCCCGCCTGCCCGGCTTGCTCGGATGCCGCGCTGGAGGCTCGAAAGGCGGGCGCGCCGCTGGCGATCCCGGGCGCCGCCGACGCCGCCCGCGTGGCCGACTCGGCCGGTTCGACGCCCGCCACCGAGGCGCCCGCCCCGGCGTCGGCGAATGCCACCGAAGCGCCCGCCAACGAGGCGCTCGCCTTCCCGTTCCCGGCGCCGACGCGGGAGGTTCCGGCATGAGCACCGTGCGGATCCCTCCCGTCCTGCGGGCCCAGGCGGGCGGGGCCAAGACAATCGACCTGGCGGGCGCGACCGTCGGGGGCGTGCTCGACGCGCTGGTGGCCGCCCATCCCGGGCTGCGCGCCCAGCTCTTCACGGACGACGGGACCCTCAACCGCTTCGTCAACGTCTACGTCGACGGCCAGGACGTGCGCTACACGGGCGACCTGGCGACCGAGGTCGGGGAGCACGACGAGGTGGTGATCCTGCCGGCGATGGCGGGCGGCGCGGGGTGACGACGGCCGGGCGGCCGGCGGACGCGGACGGCGCTGCCGCGGATCGCCGGGCGACCGACGGCTCGCCCGAAGCGGACCGCCTGGACGCGGACGACCCGCGCGACGACGGCTCACACGACGCCGGCTCGCACGACGCGGGCTCGCCCGACGCGGACCAGCAGCACTTCCACGACCACGACGACCTGCCGCGCCACGGCGGCCGGCACGCTTCGATCCTCGACGCGATCGGCCACACGCCGCTCGTGGAGATCCCCCGGATGAGCCCCAACCCGGCCGTTCGCATCCTGGCCAAGCTCGAGATGTACAACCCGACGGGTTCCGTCAAGGATCGCGCGGCGAAGTACCTCGTAGAGGACCTGGAGCGGCGGGGCGTCCTCCACGACGACTCGATCATCCTGGAGCCAACCTCCGGGAACACGGGGATTGCCCTGGCGATGATCGGGCGGCGCAAGGGCTACCGGGTGGCCCTGGTGATGCCCGACAACGTGACCCAGGAGCGACGCCAGATCGCGGCCCTCTACGGCGCCGAGATCATCGACTCGCCCGGCGCGAAGGGGAGCAACGGCGCCATCACCCTGGCCAAGGAGCTGGCAGCCCGCGATCCGCGCTTCGTCATGCCCTACCAGTACGGCAACCCGGCGAACCCGCGGGCGCACTACGAGACGACCGGCCCCGAGATCCTGGCCGACTGCCCGGAGATCGACGTCTTCGTCGCCGGGCTCGGGACGTCGGGGACGCTCATGGGGACCGGCCGCTATCTCAAGGAGCAGAAACCCGGCGTCCGGGTCATCGCGGCCGAGCCACTCCCCGGGGAGGACGTCCAGGGCCTGCGGTCCCTGGAGGAAGGGTTCGTTCCCGAGATCTTCGACCCGGCCGTGCTGGACGGGAAGTACCTCGTCAGCAACCGGGACGCGATCGCCGCGCTGCGCGACCTCGTCTTCCGGGAGGGGATCTTCGCCGGGCCATCCTGCGGGGCGGTCCTGGTGGCCGCCTCCCGCGTGGCGAAGACGATGGCGTCCGGGACGATCGTGGCCCTCCTCCCCGACGGCGGCTGGAAGTACCTCTCGGCGGGCACCTTCACGCGCGAGCTGGACGAGATGGAGGGGGACCTCGAAGGCGGGGTCAACTGGTGGTGAGGGGTCGGGCGCAGTCGGCCGCCTCGTCGCCGGCCGCGGCAGCGCGACGCCACGCCGGCGCGCCGGCCAAGGTCGACGCTCACCCCGGGCCTGCCCGAGCGGCGCTTCCCGCTGCCATCCGCGACGCCATCGTCGCCCATGCCCGGGCCGAGTACCCGAACGAGGCCTGCGGCCTGATCGCGGGCACGGCGCCGGCCGCGGAGGGCGGCGCGGCCACGGGCTGGCATCCGACGCGCAACCGCGCTGCCTCGCCGCTCCGCTACGAGATCCACCCCGACGACCTGTTGCGGGTCTCCCTCGCGATCGACGACGCCGAACAGGCGACGTGGGGGATCGTCCACAGCCACGTCCGGTCGCCGGCCCGGCCGAGCCCGACCGACGTCGGGCTCGCGTTCTACCCGGACGCCCTCTACCTGCTCGTCTCACTGGCGGCCGACCAGGCGGACCCCGTCACGGGCGCCGAAAGCGTGCGGGCGTGGCGAATCGTGGACGGCGCGGTCTTCGAGGTGAGGTTGGACGTGGCCGCCGAGGCGGGTCTCGACGTGGCGCACGGGGTGGCCGCCGAGGCCGGCTGACCGAAGGCGACGGGCGCCAGATCGCCCGAGACGCGCCCACCGGCCGTCGCGAATGCGCCGCGGTCGACCGCCGGACGGATGGCCCGCACTGGCACCTTTGGGTCCTCGCGCTCGCGCGCACGGCGCCCCACGATCCTCGCCGGCATGAACGCTCGCGACCGCATGCGCACTCATCTCCGCGCCCGGCTCGCCTCGTGGCGCGCCCGAGAGGCGCTGGCCCGCACGCCGCGCTACCGCGTCGTCGAGCGCCGCGCTCTCCGGCAGGCCCTCGTCCGGTCGACCGTCGTCGTCGCCGTCGTCCTCGTGGCCGGCGCGCTCTTCTCGACGGTCGCCGACCCGCTGCTCGGACCGGAGCTGCTGGGCCTCAACGTGGCGGTCGCGGCCGTCTCCCTCCTGCTCGGGCGACTCGTCAAGCGTCGCGCCAGGCGGCAGGTCGCGGGGGTCGCCTGCCTCTGGGGGATCCTCATGGCGGCCGACCTCCTCGCCGCCGGGCTCACCTCGCCTCTCCAGCTCCGCAACTCCGCGATGATCATGCCGGCGATTCCCCCCTTCTACGCCCTATTCATGCCGTGGACCACCCGGGCGCACCTGATCGCCGTCGGCTGGACCACCGTCGCCGCCCTCCTCCTGGCATTCGCCCTGCAGCGCTCCGGCATCGATCCGGTCAGCCCGATCGTGATCACGGCGATCGTGACGGGCGCGATCAGCGTCGTCGGGCACGCTCTCCGTCGAGCCGACCGCGTCGACGCCTTCCGCCAGGTCATGCAGATCCGGGGCCTGCACGCCCGCGCGCGGGACGCGGGCCTCCGCCTCCGGGAGACGAACCGCGAGCTGGCGTCGAGCGCCCGCCTGGACACCCTGACGGGCGCCGGCAACCGCCTGGCCCTCGAGCAGGATCTCCGCGTCCTGGATGTCGACGGCGACGTGATGAGCGGCTCGGTCGCGTTTGTGCTCGTCGACCTCGACCGCTTCAAGCCGTACAACGACCGGCACGGCCACCCGGCCGGCGACTGGGTCCTGCGGCGCGTCGCCGAGGTCCTGGCTGAGTCGGTCCGCTCGGCCGACCGGGTCTACCGGTACGGCGGCGAGGAGATGCTCGTGCTCCTGGCGGACGTGGACGAGCCCGCCGCCGACGGGATCGTCGGGCGGATGCTCATGAACGTTCACTCGCTCGAGATCCCGCACCCGGAGAACCGCCCGTGGCAGGTCGTGACGGCCAGCGCAGGGTGGATCCTCCACGAGCCGGGGGGATCGACCACCTCCGCGGACGCCATCGCGGCGGCCGACGAGGCCCTCTATCGGGCCAAGCGGCTGGGCCGCAACCGGGCGGTCTCCGCCGCACGGCCGGACCGGATCGCCATCCCGGCCTGAGGCAGGGGCCGGGCGCGCCGCCCCGCTCGCCGCGGCAGACGTCAGCGGCGCGCGGCCAACGCCTCCACCAGGGCGGCTTCCGTCGGGGTGGAGCCCAGCCCCAGGCGCGCTCCCACCCGAGCAGCAAGGGGCGGCTCCAGGTGCGTGGACGCGAGCGCCGGCCACGCCGCCTCCGCGAAGACCTCGGCCGGCGTTCCATCCAGGACGATCCGCCCCTCGCGCATGACGACGACCCGCCCGAACGTCTCCGCCACGAAGCGCATGTCGTGGCTGACCGCGAGCACGGTCCGGCCCTCCGCCACGAGCCCCCGCACGATCTCCTGGACGCGCGCCGCGCCGCGCAGGTCCTGGCCGGTCGTCGGCTCGTCGAGGATCACGATCGGCGTCCGCATGGC
>JAZDPM010000045.1:0-2382 GCA_043797725.1 Chloroflexota bacterium | reverse complement strand
GGCGGTCAACGTCTCCGCCCAGGCCGCGAATCCCTCGTCGCTCCTGTGGTGGATGAGGCGGGTCATCGGGTTGCGGCGCCGGCACCCGGCCCTCGCCCGGGGCAGCTTCGAGGTCATCCCGACGTCGAACCGGCACGTCCTCGCGTACCGGCGCGAGCACGAGGACGAGACGATCATCGCGGTCGCGAACCTGTCCCGCTATGCCCAGTGGTTCGATATCGACCTCGCCCGGGACGCCGGGCGGCGCGTCGTGGAGCTCTTCGGCGGCACTGAGTTTCCGCCAATCACGACGAGGCCCTACCCGCTCGTCCTGGGCCCCCACTCGTTCCTCTGGTTCGGCCTCGAGACGGCCGACGAGGTGACCGGTCGGTTGCCGGTCCTGGTCCCGGCCGCGGCCGGCTCGCTGGCCGGTCTGGTGGCGGCCGGCGCGGGCCGCGGCACGCCGTTGGCCGCCGCCCTCGCCCAGCGA
This sequence comes from Chloroflexota bacterium, assembly GCA_043797725.1. Lineage (GTDB taxonomy): Bacteria > Chloroflexota > Limnocylindria > Limnocylindrales > CSP1-4 > CTSoil-043. Next base: position 1,913 of record JAZDPM010000045.1, on the reverse strand, counting down.
CTCGCGCGCAACCCGGCCTACCGGCTGGAGGGGACAATCGCCTCGTCCACGCGCGTCGCGGCCTCGCACGACCTCGATCTTCCCGGGCGCCAGGCCGCGCTGCTCCTCGTGGCCGCCGAGACGCGGGTGGGCGAGGTGCTCACCGTTCCGCTCGTCGTGGAGGCCGTGGAAGCCTCCGGCCGCATGGCCGCCGGACCGGGCGGAGTCATCGCCCGCCTGCGGGACCGCGGGGCGGCCGCCGATGCAGGCGTCGTCGTGGACGCCTCCGGCGACGCTCGCGTCGCCCGCTGGCTGGGGTCGCTCGCCCTCGTAGAGCCGCCGCCTGGAGGCATCCGCGGCAGCGGCCTCCGGAGCCGTCGCCCTGACGCCGGCCAGCGCGCGCGCGACCCGCGCCACGCCGGCGACCACGGTTCACCAGCGACGCTGCACCTGGTCGGGCGGATCGAGCCGGCGCCCCTCCCCGAGATCGTGACGGCCCAGGCGCTGGGCGCTGGGCGGGTGCTCGTGGAGCCGGTCGTGGCATCCCTGGAGGCGCTCGTCGGCGGTCGCCCGTCGATCGTCGGCTTTGCGACCCCGGAGCGCGGGGGCGGGCGCCCGACGTTCGCCGACGAGGCCGAGGCATCGCTCGACCGCCTGCTCGATGCAGCCGTCGCCGAGGGCGAGGCGATCTCCCCCGGCCGGTTCGCCTCGAGCGGCCTGTTCGGGGCGACGCCGGGCGACCCGGACGACTTCGCCGCCCGTGGCCTTGCCGAGATCGTCGTGGCCGCCCGGCAGGTCGGCGAGAGCCTGGCTGCCCTGCACGACGCGCTGGCGCGACCGCTCGGACCACCCCCGGAACCGTTCACGTCCTCGAGCCGGCGCGCGCTCTACCAGTCGGTGCGGACGCTGCTCGGCGAGGTCGTCGCCGCGCTGCGCGACGCCGCGGGCGCCGCGGACGAGGACGACGAGCGGACGCCGACTGCGTGGGCCTCCGCCGTGACCGCGTCGCGGCCCGCCCTGGACCGGCGCTTCCGGGTCGTGGTCGCGCGCCATCTGGACGGACTTCGCATCGCCACGTACGGCGGGCCGGTCGACGCGTCACGCCTGGTCCGGGCGGACCGCGGCTTCGCGATCGGCGTGCCGGGACCCGACTTCCGCGACGCCGTCGACCGCCGCCGCGTCCGCTCTCCGCTCCTCGACGTGGCCGCCGTCCTCGCCTCGCTGCGACGGATCTCCCTGCGGCCCATCCACGGCCCGGAGCCCGGCCGACGGGCCCTGCGACCGGAGGACGCCCGACGCGCCGAGGGCTGGGCCAGGGTCTGGTGGTCACGTGTCGGTGGAGCGGTGGTGACGTCCTACGCCGCCGCGCTCGCGCGACCGGCGCTCATCCCGAGTGGCGACGAGGACCGGACGCTCCTCCTCGACCTCCTCCTGGCGGAGGTCACGCTCGGCGATCTCCTGGGCGACCTGCGGGCCGGCCTCCCGGTCGATGTCACCGCCCTCGTCGGGCTGGTCGACCTGGCCGAGCCGCCGCTCGGAACAGCTCCCGCCTGACGGGTCGGAGCGCCCGGCCGAGCCGATCGCCCACCGGGACCGTGGCTCCCGTCCGCCCCTTGATCATCGAGGCTCTTGATTCGGCGTCTCGCGGCCCGTACCCTGTGGTCAATCAAACGTTCGTTTGGCACGAGGCACCTCCAGGTCCGTACGGAGGCGTTGCTGTGATGACGATCGCTCGACCTCGCAAGATCGAGCTCCAGCGGGCCGCCACCCAGCTCTTCCGCGAGCGTGGTTTTCATGCGACCTCGATGCAGGACCTCGCCGAATCCCTCGGGATGTACCGCGGCAGTCTGTACCACTACATCGCGGCCAAGGACGACCTCCTCTGGACGATCGTGAGCGACGCGCTCGAGCAGCTCGACGCGCACGTTCGACCG
>JAZDPM010000308.1:0-4011 GCA_043797725.1 Chloroflexota bacterium | reverse complement strand
GCCGACGACCCGCTCGTCGCCCGGATGGCCGGCAGCTCCGGGGGCCGGGTCGTCTACTTCAGCATGGCGACGGAGAAGGGGAGCGAGGGCTGGGACCGGGTGGACGGCCACTGCGGGCGGGGCGGCGCCGCCTTCGTGATCAAGCCGGGGCCCGAGGGCGAGATGATGGTCCTCCGCCTCGGCCCCCGCACCATGCCGGTCGTCTACACGCACCTCATCCCGGCGACGTTCGGCGGCAAGGCCCGGATGAACGTGGCCAACGCCCTGGCCGCCGCCGCCGGGGCCTGGTCGGCCGGTGCTCACCTCCACGACATCCGACAGGGCCTGCGCACCTTCACGACGTCATTCTTCCAGGCGCCCGGTCGGCTCAACCTCGTGGAGCAGGGTGGGATCCGCTTCATCATCGACTACTGCCACAACGTCGACGGGATGCGCCAGCTGGCCGACTTCGTGCGGCGCATGGTCGAGCCGACGCCGGCGAAGGGCGGCGCCGCGTCCCACCACGGCCGGGCGATCGGGGTCATCGGAATTCCGGGCGATCGAAGCAACGCGGACCAGCACGACTACGGCTACCTGGCCGCCGGGGCGTTCGACGAGATCTACGTTCGCGAGGACCATCCCCTCCGCGGCCGCCCGCCCGGCGAGTCGGCCGAGAACGTGGTCGCGGGCATCCGGGCGGCGCGGGCGAAGGGCGAGGCTCGGACGACGAAGGTCGACAGGATCCTGGAGGAGACGGCGGCCGTACGGGCCGCGATCCGGCGGGCGGCGCCGGGCGACCTCGTGGTCTGCTGCGTGGACGACGCGGTGGGCGTCCACCGGCTCGCCAACGAGCTGCTGGGCGCGCCGGGCGGCGCCACGGCCATCAGCGACCCGGGCGAGCTGGACGCCCCGGCCGGGTAGCGGCCGGACGAGCGAGAGGGGGAGGGCGCGCGCATCACGGCCCGCTCGCTCCGCGCGCCGAGCGCCGCGCCGCCGCGCCCCTATCCGCGGCGGGGGCGCGGCGTGAGGCGGGGGACGAGCGCCTGCAGGTCGGCCGTCGTGTCCACCGGGCGTGCCCCCAGGTCGGCCAGGAGGCGGAACACGTCGTCGCGCTCGGCATGGCACATGATCGCCACGACGGCGGGCTGGTCCGGTTGCCCACGGGGGTCGGGGCCGCCGGCCAGGGCCAGCTCGGCCCGCAGGGCGGCCACCTCGGTCTGGTGGACGGGGACGGTCGCCGGATCCACCGTGCCCGGGCGACCGGCGGCGGCGACCTCGGCCGCGCCCTCGGCGATGCCGGCGCGGAGCACGTCGATCACCTCGCGACCGTCGCGGCCGCGCAGGTAGCTCGGGGTCTCCTTGATGACGACCCGTTGCGCCCGCTTCGCCGCGATGCGCCCGATCCCGCGGATCGCGTCATCGGGGCGGTCGCCGGCGGTCCCGATGATCATGGTCACCGGCCAGGTCCGGGCCGCGCCCCCCGCCGCGACGCCATTGGCCACGTCGAGCAGCGCCTCGAGCCCCGCCTCGTTGTGGGCGTAGTCGACGATCACGACCCGCTTGCCGTGGCGGTAGAGGTTGAGACGGCCCGGCGACCGCTCCGCCGAGGGCCGGAAGTCGCGCAGGCCGTCTGCCACCTGGGCGAGGGTTGCCCCCAGCGCCCGGGCGCCGCCGGCCGCCGCCAGCGCGTTCGCCACGTTGTGGCGAGCCAGCCCGCGCAGCGCCACCGGAATCTCGTCGACGGCGACGATCGGCCGGGTCTCGCCGGCCTCGACCTCGATGATGGTGCCGCGCCGCACGACGTAGGCCCGCCCGCCGCGCTCGACGTGCGCCCTCGGGACCGGCGGCAGCTCGGCCTCCAGCGAGAAGAAGGCGACGGGTGCGGCGACGAGACTCGCGACGGCCGCCACGTGCGGGTCGTCGGCATTGAGGACCACCCAGCCGTCCGGCCTGGTGATCCGGCAGATCGTCGCCTTTGCCGCCGTCAGCTCCGGCAGCGTGTGGATCCCCTGCAGGTCGAGGTGGTCGGAGCTGACGTTCGTCAGGACGCTCGCCTCGTTGCTCTCGTACCCGACGCCCCGCAGGAGGATCCCGCCGCGCGCCGTCTCCAGCACCGCCACGTCGATGTCGCCGCGGCCCAGGATCGCCGCCGCCCCGCCGGGGCCCGTCCAGTCGCCCGGTTCCACCATTCGCCCGCCGACGATGATCCCATCCGACGTCGTGAGGCCGACGCGGCGCCCGGCGCGGCCCAGGACGTGCGCGATCATCCGGGCGACCGTGCTCTTGCCGTTCGTGCCGGAGATGGAGACGACCGGGATCCGACGATCGACATCCCGGATCATGGTCGGGCCGTGGGCGCTGGCTCCCGAGATGCGCCCTTCGGCGGCCACCACGTCGGGGTGGTCGGACGAAACACTCTCCGGGTCGAGGTGCGCCTCGCCGGCCAGCTGCCAGGCGGCCTCCGCGAGGGTTCGGGCCCGCTCGGCGCCACGCCATGGAAAGGAGACGATCCAATGGCCGGGATCAGCGCCGCGGTGGACGTGGACGTCCGCGGCAGGCCCCTTCCCGGCTTCAACGCGGAGGCGGCCGCACCATCCGGCCAGGCGGGCGACCTCCGCCGGGCGGCGGCTCGGCGGGACGTTCGCCCAGAGGCGCGTGGCGACGCCCTCGACAGCGTCCCGCTCGCCGTGCCAGGCCTCCTCGGCGCCCACGGCCACCTCGACCTTCACCGCCGGTTCGAGGCGGTAGAGGTTCGGTCCTTCCAGGAGGCGGATCTCGACGAGGCGCACGGTCAGCGGAGGATAGCGGGCAGAGGGCGATGCGCGCGGAATCGTCAGGCAAACGGGTTCACGATGCGCACGCCGCCGAGGCGACGTCCTCCCTGGAGGTCCTCGGTCGCCAGGACGGAGGCGCCGGCGCGCCGGGCGGCCTCGACGATGAGAGCGTCCCAGAACGAGACTGAGTTGCGCTCGGCGAGCTCGGAGGCGCCGAGGATGAGCGCGACATCGACCTGCATGACCGGCCACGAGGCGTAGACCGCGACGATCTGGCGCGCGGCGCGCGCGCTCATCGGGGGATCGAACTTCCGAGTGGCGACCGCGTAGAGCTCCTGCAGCACCTGGGTGCTGAGCACACCCGTGCGCGCCTCCCACAGCTCGTCGAGCAGAGCTCGAGCGATTGGCTGCTTGACCTCCTCGGACCGATCATGCGCGTAGACCAGGACGTTCGTGTCGACGAACGTCAGCCCGTCGCTCGCCATCGACGCCCTATCGCTCGTGGAGGTCGTCGCGTGTCCACGATCGGCCGCCGCGGGGAACCGCGTCTTCCAGGAGCCGCGCCGCGCGCCGCCGCGCCTCCTCGTAGCGGGCATCCCCCTCGACCAGCGCGGTGAGCTCGCTGGCCACCAGCTGGCTCACCGACGTGCCGCGTTTCGCCGCCACGACACGGGCACGCCGGACCACGTCTTCCTCGAGCTGGACAGTCAGATTCGTCTTGGCCATTCTCGGGTCTCCACAGTCGCTCGCGTGGACCACAGTCTACCACGTGCCATCGCGGGCGCCGGGCGGAGGGTCGCCGACGCGTCCGCAGGGGATAGACTGCGAACCATGCCGACCCCGTTCGCCGCCCTCGTCCCGCAGGCTGCGCTCGCAGCCCTTCAGGCCCGCCTCAAAGCCGCGGAGCCGGCCTTCCTCGCCGATCTCGAGCGGCTGGTCAACCTGGACTGCGGGAGCTACACCCGCGACGGGGTGAACGAGGTCGCGACGTGGACGGCGGCCTTCCTGGTGCGCCTCGGCGGCGAGGTGACGCGCCATCCCGACCCGGAGGGCGCCCTGGGCGACACGGTGGAGGCGGTCTTCCGGGGCGTGGCCGGCGGCCCGCGCGCCCTCGTCATCGGCCACATGGACACGGTCTTCCCCGAGGGCACCGCCGCCGCGCGGCCGTTCGCGATCCGCGACGGGATCGCCCGCGGCCCCGGGGTCACCGACATGAAGTCGGGCCTCCTCACGCTGCTCTACGGGCTGGAGGCCGCCC